>JAFTRD010000086.1 GCA_017462425.1 Clostridia bacterium
AGACTTGGGAAAACGCGTTTCCTGATTTTGAAACGTATACGCTCAATCAAAATTACCGCAATACCAACCAAATCGTAGAGTTCGTTCGCTCGTTCATCGATGCGGATATGTACCCCATCGGCTTTGACGGCGCGCCCGTCGTGTCTATCTCTCTGAGGGAAGCGGGCACGTTTTTGAAGGAAAAGAAGGGCATTAAAGCCATCATCGCTGCCGAAAAGGAGCTGCCCTTGCTCAAAAGAACCGCCTATAACGTGGTGAGCGAAACGGGCGTGTTATCCAAGAAGAAAATAAATCTTTTAAGCGTGTACGAAAGCAAGGGACTGGAGTTTGCCGCCGTGGCGGTGTACGACAAGGGGATGAGTCGGAACGAGAAATATATCGCCTATACCCGTGCGCTCGATTTTCTTGCCGTGATTCGGGAGGAAAAAAAGAGTAAAAAATCCAAGAAAAAAGGCAAAAAACCGAGCGGTAAATCAAGGGTAAAAAATACAGAAAGGAAGAAAAAACAATGAAACGGTACGACGTTTTTTTGTTAGATGCGGACGATACGCTGTTCGATTTTGCCGCCTGTTGCCAAAACGCCCTCCGTCGGGCAATGCAAGGGCTGGGCTTCTCGTACGGAGAGGGGGATTATCTTCAATATCTAAAAATAAACGATGCGCTGTGGCGGCGGCTTGAACGAAGAGAAATTACCCACCAACAGCTCTTTTCCCTGCGCTATAACGAATTTTTAGCTCGAATCGGTCAAAGCACGGAAAAGGCGGCGCAGCTCAATCTTGCGTATATTGCGGCTCTATCCGAGGAATGCGTACCCCTTGCTGGCGCAGAGGATTTTTTAAAACGCTTGAAAGAGCTGGGTCGGGTGTATATCGTCACCAACGGTACGGCAAGCGTACAGCGTGGCAGGTTTCAAAAATTCCCTTTGGAAAAATAGGTGGAAAATATCTTTATTTCCGAGGAGCTGGGCGTGTATAAGCCCTCTGAGGCGTATTTTGATCAGGTCGTAAGCCAAATTCCCTGTTTTAAGAAGGAAAGAGCGCTGATCATCGGCGACAGTTTGACTTCGGATATTGCTTTGGCGAACGGCGCAAAGGTAGACTGCGTGTGGTACAATCCCCGAAAAAAACCGTTAAAAATAGGCTTTTTTCCTACGTATACCGCAGAAAATTACCAAGAAATTTTAAAAATCATTCAAAATTGAATTGTTTTAAAGAAAAATCGGCGCAAAATTGTCGATTTTTCTTTTTTAATTCCTTGAATAAAAACGCAATATATGGTATAATACATAAAATTATAACGCTAAATGTATTCATAAAGAGGGATTATGGCACAAAAATATAACGCAGAAGACATAAAGATACTGGAGGGTCTGGACGCCGTTCGTCTGCGCCCCGGTATGTATATCGGCTCTACGGGCCCCAAGGGCTTACACCATATTCTTTGGGAAATCGTCGATAACTCCATTGACGAGGCGGCAAACGGCTTTGCAAATGAAATTACCGTTAAGCTGTACAAGGACGGCAGCGCCTCGGTAGAGGATAACGGCAGAGGTATCCCCACGGACATTCATCCTAAAACCAAAGTTTCGGGCGTGCAGGTGGTATTCACCCAGCTCCACGCCGGCGGAAAGTTTGACGCGCAGAATTATTCTATTTCGGGTGGACTGCACGGCGTAGGCGCTGCGGTGACCAACGCTCTTTCCGACTGGTTGGAGGTAGAGGTCTATAAAAATACCGTGCATAAAATAAGGTTCACCTCCTATTACGACAAAAAGAAACAAAAATACGAGTGCGGTATTCCCGACGCTCCCTTGACGGATACCAAGAAAAAAACCAAAAAAAAGGGTACGTTCGTACACTTCAAGCCGGACGCTACGGTGTTTTCCGAATCCGAATTTGATTTAAGTACGGTGGAGAGCCGTCTGCAGGAGCTGGCGTTTTTAAACAAGGGCTTGAAAATTACGCTCGTAGACGAGCGCCGTACGCAGGCGGAGATGATGTCAGCCGAGGACGAACAGCCCGACCTTTTTGCAGTGGCAACGCCTTATAATAAAATCTTTAAATACGACGGTGGGTTAAGCGATTTCGCCCTCTGTATGAACGAGGGGAAAACGGCAATTTATAAAGAACCGCTCTATTACCGTGCCGAAAAGGAAGGGATTTTGGTGGAGTTTGCCATTCAGCACACCTCCGATTTTACCGAAAGCATCTTCTCCTTCGTCAATAATATTCCCACGCCCGAGGGCGGTTATCACGAAATGGGGTTCCGTGCCGGACTTACCCGCGCGCTCAACGACTATGCCCGTGAGCATAAACTTTTAAAGGAAAAGGACCCGAATTTACAGGGCGAGGATTTTCGTGAAGGTCTGACGGCAATTCTATCCGTCAAAATGAAAAACGTACAGTTTGAAGGTCAGACCAAGACCAAGCTGGGCAATCCCGAGGCACGTATGCCCGTGGAAAGTACGGTCATAGAGGGTATAGAGCACCTGATTAAAACGCAAAAAGGCAAGACCTTTGAAGATATCGTTAAAAAAGCGCAAGGGGCGGCAAAGGTAAGACAGGCCGCCCGTCAGGCAAAGGACAACGCCCGTGCGAAAAACAGCATCGATCACTTGACTTTGGTTGGAAAGCTGGCGGCTTGTTCGGGCAGAAAAGCCGAATTGAACGAGCTGTTTATCGTAGAAGGCGATTCGGCAGGCGGTACGGCAAAGCAGGCGCGCGTACGACAGACGCAGTCCATTCTGCCCTTGCGGGGAAAACCGCTCAACGTAGAGAAAAAACGTCTTGACCAGATATTACAGAACGAGGAAATCCGCACCATGATCTCCGCTATCGGCGGGGGTATGGGGCACGATTTTAACGTGGATAAAATCAATTACCACAAGGTCATCATTCTCTCGGACGCCGACCCCGACGGCTACCATATCCGCTGTATTCTCCTCACCTTCTTCTATCGCTACATGGCAGACTTGGTCAAGGGCGGGTACGTATATATCGGTATGCCGCCGCTGTATAAAGTGTATAAGAACAACGTAGAGGAGTACGCCTACAACGACAAGGAGCTCGAAGAAAAGATAAAAATCGTAGGCAGAGGATATCAGATTCAGCGCTACAAGGGCTTGGGCGAAATGAGCGCCGAACAGCTTTGGGAAACCACCATGAACCCGCTCACCCGCAATTTAACGCAGGTTACCATTGAAAACGCCCGGGCGGCGGAGCGAATGATTACCGATTTAATGGGGGATAAGGTAGAGGGCAGAAAGAAATTTTTGGCAGATTACGCAAACTTTAATAAAGTGGATAGCTTTATGGATAAAATGCCCGTAAAAAAACAGGACAGGGAGGGAAAGGACGATGAGTAAGAAAGACAAAGAGCTTAGTCAGCTTCCCGAAGCCACGGGCGAGTTAATCGTTGCACCCTTAGAAGAGGTCCTGCATAATTCCATGCTCCCCTATGCGGAATACGTTATTCTGGACAGAGCGCTCCCCCGTGTGGAGGACGGCTTAAAGCCCGTTCAGCGCCGTATTTTATACACCATGAACGAAATGGGCTTAACGCCCGATAAGCCGCATAAAAAGTGCGCCAGAATCGTGGGCGACTGCATGGGTAAATACCACCCCCACGGCGATAGCTCGGTGTACGACGCCATGGTGCGTCTGGCGCAGGATTTTAATATGGGGCAGACTCTCGTGGACGGGCACGGTAACTTCGGTTCGGTGGACGGCGACTCTGCCGCCGCCATGCGTTATACCGAGGCTCGTATGGCGCCCTTGGCGCTGGAAATGCTCAGGGATCTGGATAAGGACACCGTGCCTTGGCAGCCCAACTTTGACGATTCGTTAAAAGAGCCCACCCTGCTCCCCGGCAGAATCCCCAACCTTTTGGTCAACGGTGCGTACGGCATAGCGGTAGGCTTAGCCACCAACATTCCCCCCCACAACCTCGCCGAGGTTATCGACGGCGTTATGGCGTATATCGATAATCCAAAAATAAAGCTCGACCAGATGATAAATTACATTCCTGCCCCCGACTTCCCTACGGGCGGATACATCATTGCCAACGAGCTGTATCAGGCGTATCATTCGGGGAAGGGAAAAATTACCCTGCGCGCCAAAATACACGTCGAGCCTGACGGGGAGAAGAAACTTATCGTCATTACGGAAATTCCCTATCAGGTAAACAAGGCGTCGCTTTTAAGAAAAATAGCTGAGCTGCGCGCAGAGAAGAAGGATAAGATTTTGGAATCGGTAATGGATATTGCCGACGAATCCGACCGTTCGGGTATGCGTGCGGTCATCAAGGTCAAGGGCGATGCGGACATAGAGGGAATTTTAAAATACCTGCGCAAGAATACCGATCTGGAAATCACCTTCGGTATCAATATGGTTGCCATTGCAGACGGAAAACCCCAGCAGCTTGGCTTGATGCAGATCATTCGCCACTACGTGGAATACCAGCGTGAGGTGGTTTTGCGGCGCACCAAGTTTGACTTAGCGCAGGCAAAGGAGCGCTGTCATATTTTAGAGGGCTTGATCATTGCCGTCCGCAACATAGACGAAGTGATCGCCATCATCAAAAAGGCGGAAAGCACGTCGGACGCAAGACAAAAACTTCGTGAACGCTTTACCCTTTCCGAACGTCAGGCGCAGGCAATTTTGGATCTACGTCTGGCTCGCCTTACCAAGCTGGAAATCTTCAAGCTGGAAAAAGAGCTTGCCGATCTTAAAATACTCATTGAAAAACTCACCCAAATCGTCAACAGTACCCGTTTACAGCTGAACGTCGTCAAGGACGAGCTTTGGGAAATCCGTAAAAAATACAAGCGTCCTCGCCGCAGCGAGCTGGTACTGGACGAAAAAGAACCTGCCGTGCCCTGCGTACTGTGCGCCATGGCAGACGGAACGCTCAAATGCGTTAGCGAAAAGAATTACAATATGTCCTATAAGGGTGTAAGCGCCAGAACAACGGCAAATAATATTCTCTCCTTCCGCTTGCCCGTACAGTCCGATAAAACGGTGCTGGCGTTCTCTGATCGGGGCAACTGCTATAAGTTAAATCCCGAACGGCTCACGTGCAAATTGTCGGATAAAGGCTATACGTTACGGCATTTCTTCGACGAAGCGGAGGAAAACGAGCGTGCGGTTGCCTTTTTTGAAGAGGGAAAGAACACCGAGGGCGACCTGCTCTTTATCACCCGTTGCGGTATGCTGAAACGCACGGCGTACGCCGAATACAACGTAAATAAACCCGTGTACCAGGCAATCCGCTTAAACGAAGGGGATGCGCTGCTCACCGTGGAAAAATTTATCACCGACGACGAGAATGAAACGGTATTTTTCGTCACGCAGCTTGGAAACTGCCTAAATACCCAAATGGACGATATTCCCGTGCAGGGCAGGGTATCGGGCGGCGTAAAGGGCATCAACCTTGCCGAGGGGGACAGAGTGGTCTTTGCAAGACAAATCAACGGCGAGGGGGAAATTATCATCGCCACCAAGCAGGGCAGATTTAAACGGGTCATCTCCTGTCACATCGATCCTTCTCCCCGTTACCGCAAGGGCTGCCGCATTACGACCTTTACCGATACATCGGATGAAATTATCTTTGCGGAATACGTTACCGACCCGTATTATCTCG
>JAFTRD010000087.1 GCA_017462425.1 Clostridia bacterium
AATGGTACGGCCTTTATACTGCCGTATGCTTTTTGATAAGGTTTTGAACATGAATACTCTTTTTAAACTCCTTAAACTTCGGAAAAATCTTTCTAAATTGCCATTATATATAATATATAACTTTAAACGGTTTGTTTGCATTTTAAACCCATTTTTTTAGATTGTCAAATGCTGAAGCGCCGTTTTCCTTTTGTTCATGATTTTTTCATTTTTTTCGAGCCTTCGGACGGAGGGCGTTTTCTCTTCTAGAGTCGAACGAAGTCGAATACAGTATATAGCCTATATAGCCGAAAATATTTTTTTTAAAAAATACTTGAAAAAAGGGAATATATGAATTATAATAAAACTATGCAGAACTTTCAACCCCTACCCTCCCCCACGAATACGGAACCTCCGAACAAAAAATTCCCCGTGTTTTATGCCCGCAGAGGCGGTCAATTTTACACCTGGACGTGTATCGCAACACAACTGCTTGCCGTGGCAATGGTATTGCTGGCGGAGCTATTTGTACAATGGCTGCCCGAGGACGTACAAAATACCGTTTTAACGTACTGCAATTTTTCCACGCAGCTGATACTGGTGGGATGCGTGCTGTTTTTCTTTCAAAAATTTAAAACCGGTCCCGTGGAAGCCGGATGGAGAAAGGTAGCGCCCCTGCCCTGCCTTATGGGCATACTGCTGGGAGTGGGAACGGTGTTTGCCATTGCGCCCGTGAGCGCGCTTTTCGATTGGTTTTTGAGCCTGTTCGGTTACGAGGTAACCAGCGTAATAGAGGATATCCCCATGGACGGCGGATTGGTATTTTTGGCGCTGTTTTTAATTGCCGTACTGCCTGCCGTGTTTGAGGAATTTATATTCAGAGGAATCATTCTGGAAAGCACCAAAAAAATGGGGACGCTACAGGCGTGCCTTTTGAACGGACTTTTATTTTCGCTCTTCCATTGCAACCCCTCGCAGACGGGTTATACCTTTTTATTGGGCGCAGTGTTTGCCTTGATTGCCATACGCTGCAACTCGATTATCCCCACCGTTATCGTGCATTTTTTGAACAACGCCTATTCGGTTTTGATGACGTACTTCCAAGTGACGGAAATTCCCGAGGACGTAGCGTACGTGATTATTATTCTTTCCCTCGTTTGTACGATAGGCGGGCTTATTTACTTTTTAGACAAAAATAAATCGGGCAACGAACGCCCCTCCGTTCACGCCGCACCCCTCTTTAAGGGCGCTATGGGCGGACTGATTTTTAACGGCGTTCTTTGGCTGATTGTATTTATATCAGGAATATTTTTAACATAAGGAGAAGCTATATGTACTGTAAATATTGTGGCAGCGAGCTGAAGGGCAACGAAATATCTTGCCCCTATTGCGGCAATACTGTTAGCGATTTACCCTCTTCCACCGCTGCGTTTGAAGCGCAGGAACCCAAGCAGCCCGAGGTAGCCCCCGAGCAGCCCCCCGTACAGCAAAACGCTACACCGCAGAGCGGTTTTTGTTTACGTTGTGGGCAAAAGGTTGTGCCGGGCGCCAACGTTTGCACCTTCTGCGGCCAGCCCGTAAATACCCCTTATCCGAGCGGACAAAACGGCGCCGTACCCCCTCCCTATTACACCCCGCAGCAAGCGCAAGCGCCCGTAGAAAAGAAAGGTACGGGCTTGGGCATCGGCGGTATTATCGGCGGATTGTTTATTCCCATACTGGGTATCATTCTGGGTATTATTGCCATTAACCAAGGGGCTAAAACGAAAAATAAAACGGCGGTCGTACTGGGCGTTATTGCCATTATTATAGGCGTTATCAACTGGATTATCAATATCGCATTAATGATGAACGACCCTTCGTTCTTCGACCCCGGTACTATGTATTAGAGAATATTTTTAACAAAGTAAAAAATGCGGCGGATTGTTTTCCGTCGCATTTTTTTATTTCTTTCAATTTTTCAATCGCCTGCGTAAAAGCGCAGGATTACTTTTTAATAGAGATGAACAGGTTGTTGATAGCGCTGACCAACGCAC
>JAFTRD010000088.1 GCA_017462425.1 Clostridia bacterium
ATATCTTATAAGTTATAAGGAGTAAATAAAAAAATGGCAAAAGCAACCACGCAATTCGTCTGTAACGAGTGCGGCTACGTAAGCCCTCGCTGGCTGGGAAAATGCCCCGGCTGTGAAAAATTCAATACCTTTATAGAAGAAGTCGTTGCCCCGACGCCAAGCGTGAAAAAGGCGACTAAAAACAGAGCGTCCTCGGCGAAGGCAATTCCCGTAAACGCCGTACAGCGTGAACGGCTGACCCGTATTAAAAGCGGCATGGCGGAGTTTGATAACGTGTTGGGCGGCGGCATAGTGCCCGCTTCGTTGGTGCTGATCGGCGGCGACCCCGGCGTGGGTAAGAGTACCCTTTTGACGCAGATTGCCGCAAACCTTTCCAAAGAACGTTCCGTATTGTACGTTTCTGCCGAAGAAAGCTGCGCGCAGGTAAAGCTGCGCTGCGAACGGTTGGGCGTTGCGGGCGAGAAGTTGTTCCTTTTAAACGAAACCTGCCTGGAAGACGTAATCGCCAACGTGGGCGAGCATAAATTCGTAATTATCGACTCCATTCAAGCCGTATACACCGAGGAGCTGAGCTCTACGGCAGGAAGCGTGGGACAGGTGAAGGAGTGCGCTACCCGTCTGATGCGACTTGCCAAGAGCAAGGGCGTTACCTTTTTCATCATCGGACACGTTACCAAGGAAGGCGCTCTGGCAGGACCGAAGGTGTTGGAGCACGTGATGGATACCGTGCTGTATTTCGAGGGCGACGGACAGGAGAATTTTAAAATTTTACGCTCGGTGAAAAACCGATTCGGCTCGGTGCAAGAGGTGGGCGTGTTTGAAATGCGTGAAGACGGCGTGAAAGGCGTTGCCGATTACGCAGGGCTGTTCCTCTCCGAAAGCCGTGGCGAGGCGGCGGGTAGCGCCGTAACCCCATCGGAAACGGGGAATCGGTGTATGATGGTGGAAGTACAAGCCTTGGTGGCAAAAACGGCGTACGGACTGCCCAGACGCATGACCCTGGGTGTGGATTACAATAAACTTATCGTACTGCTTGCCGTGTTAGAAAAACGCTGTGGCGTGCCCTTTTTTAACGCCGACGTATACTGCAACGCCATGGGCGGAATGAAGCTTGGAGAGCCGTCGGTGGACCTTGCAATCTGCGCGGCGCTATCAAGTGGAGCTACGGGAAAGATATTGGATAAATACACTGCGCTGTTTGGAGAGGTGGGCTTGACGGGCGAGGTGAGAGGCGTTTCGTTTGCCGATAAACGGGTGAACGAATGTATAAAAATGGGATTTAAAAAAGTAGTTATCCCCAAGAAAAACTTGCCCGTTTGTGAAAAATATAAGGATAAAATAGAAATTATACCCGTATCGTACGTAAACCAGATGTTAAAAGCGTTGGAGTTGCGTTAAAAAGATTACACGAAATTTTCTTGAAAAATCCTTGACAAGGCAAAGCCCCTTATCGTATAATTATAGAGAAGAAAGGGAGTAGTCCTTGCGATGAAAGCAACAGCACCCGATTTTAAAAAATCGTGTTTTCATCGGTTTCGTTTGATTGTTACGGAAATGACAAGACTTTCGGTTTAACGCCGAGAGTCTTTTTATTTATATTACATTATTACATAGTAAAGGAGTTTTGTTATTGTGAATTATCACGGCAAAAAAGCAGAAGAAATTCTGCAGGAGCTTTCTTCCGATATAACAAACGGCTTAACGGAAGAACAGGTAATACAGCGGCGTGCTGCGTTCGGCGAAAATAAAATGCAGGAGAAAAAGAAAAAAAGTTTACCGCAACGCTTTTTCGAGCAGTTTAAAGACGTAATGATTATTATTTTAATCATCGCTGCCGTTATCTCCTTCATCGTTGCCTGCACGGGACACGATCCGCTGGAATTTTTAGAGCCTGCTTTGATCCTCTTTATCGTCATTCTCAATGCAATCATGGGTACGTTGCAGGAGAGTAAGGCGGAAAAGGCGTTGGACGCTCTAAAAAATATGTCTGCCCCCCACGCCCGTGTGATACGGAACGGTCAGGAGAAAATTATAAACGCCTCCGAACTCGTACCCGGAGATATTATCTTCGTAGAGGCAGGTGATTTCGTGCCTGCGGATGCAAGAATTATAAAAAGCGTCAATTTAAAGAGCGAAGAATCGGCGCTGACGGGTGAATCCGTTCCCTCCGAAAAGGACGCAGATGCGTGTGTAAAAGACGACGCCCCCATCGGCGACAGAAATAATATGATATTCTCGGGCTGCTCTATCACCTACGGTACGGCAACCGCCATCGTTACGGGTACGGGGATGAATACCGAAATGGGTAAAATTGCCAACCTTTTATCGGGCGAGAAAGAAAGCAAAACCCCTTTACAGCAAAAACTTGCGCAACTCGGCAAATACCTCGGCTTCGTCGCTTTGGCGGCTTGCGCGGTTATCTTTGTCGTGGGATTGATTGCCGATATTCCCGTAATGGATATATTTATGACGGCGGTATCCCTTGCCGTTTCGGCTATCCCCGAAGGGCTGCCTGCCATCGTAACCATCGTACTCTCCCTCGGCGTTACCAGATTGGCGAAGAAAAACGTAATTATCAGACGCCTTCCCGCCGTGGAAACGCTGGGCAGCGCCTCGGTTATCTGTTCGGATAAAACGGGTACTTTAACGCAAAACCGTATGACCTTGGTAAAGCTGTATACGGACGGTAAGGGCGTTTCCGATTGCGACGGAGAATACGACGAATGGGAAGAAAAACCGTTGACCTACGCCACACTCTGCTGCGACGGCTCGGTTGCCTTTGAGGGAGAAAAGGTAATTCATATGGGCGACCCTACCGAAACGGCTATCGTTTACGCTGCGCATAAGGCGGGATATACCAAGGATTCACTCAATGAAAAACACCCCCGCATCGCAGCCCTCCCCTTCGATTCGGATAGAAAACTGATGACTTCTGTGAACGTAATCGATGGGAAAAACGTAGCTATCGTCAAGGGCGCGTTCGACGTAATGGCAAGCCGCTGTATAAACGGCGACGTTGAAAAAGCCAGAGCGGTAAACGAAGAAATGAGCTCTTCCGCCTTAAGAGTTCTTGCCGTGGGATATAAGATAATTGACGATCTGCCCGACGAAATCACCTCTGAAAATTTGGAAAACGAGTTGACGTTACTGGGCTTGGTGGGCATGATAGACCCGCCCCGTCCCGAAGCGAAGGATGCGGTTGCCGTGTGCCGTGAGGCAGGCATCAAACCCGTAATGATTACGGGCGACCATATCGTAACCGCCTCTGCCATTGCCCAAGAGTTGGGAATATTACAGGAGGGCGATAAGGCGATTACCGGTACGCAGTTGGACGCTATGAGCGAGGAGGAGCTGGACAGAGAAGTTAGAAATATTTCCGTGTACGCCAGAGTTTCGCCTGAGAATAAAATACGCATTGTAAAGGCGTGGCAGAAGAAAGGTCAGGTGGTTTCCATGACGGGCGACGGCGTAAACGACGTGCCTGCCTTAAAAGCCGCCGATATCGGCTGCGCTATGGGTATTACGGGTACGGACGTTGCGAAGGGCGCTGCGGATATGACCCTGACCGACGATAACTTTGCGACCATCGTAGAGGGCGTAAAGGAAGGTAGAAGCATTTACGCCAATATTAAAAAAGTAGTGGGATTTTTATTGGGTACGAATATCAGCGAAATTATCGTGGTATTCCTTGCCATGATTCTCTGGCAAACCTCCCCCTTCCTATCCATTCAGCTTCTATGGATCAATTTGATTACCGACTCCCTCCCTGCAATCGCTTTAGGCATGGAAGCGCCCGAAAAGGATATTATGACTCGCACGCCTAAGCCTAAGAACGAGAGCTTGTTTGCGGGCGGTTACGGGATACAGATAATTTTACAGGGCTGTATGTTTGCGGCGTTGACCTTGGGCGGATTTATCCTCGGTGGGTTATTGACCCCGATGGCTGACGGCGCAGAAACGTTTAACTTCTTTGGAATGAGTTTGAATTTGGACGGCGGCAGAACGCTTGCCTTTATGGCGCTTGCGCTTTCACAGACCGTACACGCTTATAATATGCGCTCGGAAAAATCGCTGTTTAAAACGGGTATGTTTGGGAACAAAACCTTGAACCAGGTAACGCTTATTTCCCTCGTATTGATCGCCTTCGTGCTCTTCGTTCCCGGTGTGAATATGGTGTTCGGTATGACGTATTTACCTTATTATTGCTACCTTATCGGTCTGGCG
>JAFTRD010000089.1 GCA_017462425.1 Clostridia bacterium
CAAGCCCCTTTTCCTTTGCCACGGTAGCCCTCGTTCTTCTCTTCTGCTTATAGGGACGGTAAAGGTCCTCAAGAACGGCAAGTGTCTCAGCCGCCGAAATTGCTTCTCTGAGCTCATCCGTCATCTTGCCAAGCTCCTCAATGTGAGCCGTATAGTCCTCTTTTTTCTTTTCTAAATTTCTCAGATACTGCAGTCTGTCTGCAATCTCTCTTAAAAGCTGGTCATCGCAGCTGCCGTGCATTTCCTTACGGTAACGTGCGATAAAGGGAATGGTATTTCCCTCGTCAATGAGATTAATAATGTTCTGTGCGTGTTCGCTTTTCAGGGAAAATTCCGCTATAAGAGTTTGTATAATTTCCATTAAAAGTTCTCCGTGTTTTATTTTTCTTTTTTTTTACATCAACGTTCCTATTTTATCATAGTTTTTCCCTGCGGTCAATGGGGGAGGTGAAAATTTTTTCTTGTTTTTTTATAAATTTCCCGTTAAAAAATACCCTTATAAATATACAAAAAAAATCCTCTTTCAAACGTTTGACAAAAGGGGGTGTGATTGTTATAATTTAATATATAACGTATTTCTTTGCGCTCAAGGCAAAGACGGGGGGAATTGAAGGGTATCAGAAAAGGGATAATACCGTCCTTTTTTCTTGAATAGTACGAAAAAAGCAAAAAACAGGAGTTATATATGAAGAAAGTAGCGGTAATTATGGGTAGCGACAGCGATTTGCCCGTCGTATCCAAAGCCATTGACACGTTGAAAGAATACGGCGTGCCTTACGAGGTGCACGTATATTCCGCACACAGAACCCCTTTAGAAGCGAAGGAGTTTTCCGAAAACGCACGCCAAAACGGTTACGGCGCCATTATAGCGGCGGCGGGTAAAGCTGCGCACCTGGCAGGTGCGTTGGCGGCAAACACCACTCTTCCCGTCATCGGTATTCCCGTTAAATCGTCCACGCTGGACGGATTGGACGCTCTGTTATCCACGGTGCAAATGCCTGCGGGCATTCCCGTAGCTACCGTTGCAATCGACGGGGCGGCAAACGCTGCGCTTCTTGCCATTGAAATTCTTTCCGTATCGGACGAAATCCTTGCGGAAAAATTATCCTGCGCAAGAAAAAAAGCAATGAAAAAAGTATTGGAAAAGGACGCAGAAATTGCGTCCCGATATAACGCGTAAAAAATATTCCGCAGCTTTTCCCGCTGCGGGTTTTTAATTTTAGAAAATAAAATTTTTATCAAATTCGGAGGATAAAGTTATGGTAGAAAAAACTGAACAGCTGTACGAAGGCAAGGCAAAAAAGGTATACGCAACCACCGATTCCGACCTCGTAATCGTATCTTACAAGGACGATGCAACCGCATTCAACGGTGAAAAGAAGGGTACCATCGTCGGCAAGGGCGTGGTAAACAACCGCATGAGCAATTACCTCATGGAAAAATTGGAAGAAAAGGGCGTTCCCACCCATTACGTAAAAGAACTTTCCGACAGAGAAACGTTGGTGAAGAGAGTTTCCATCGTTCCCCTGGAAGTTATTGTCAGAAACATTGCCGCAGGCTCTCTTTCCAAGCGCTTGGGACTTCCCGAAGGCACGCCTATGAAGAGAACGGTACTCGAGTACTGCTATAAGGACGACGCTCTGGGCGATCCCATGGTAAACGCTTATCACATTATGGCAATGGAATACTGCACGCAGGACGAGCTGAACACCATTGCAACCATGGCGTTGAAGGTAAACCAGTTCCTGAAAAAGTACTTTAAGGATATCAACGTAGATTTGGTAGACTTTAAGTTAGAGTTCGGTAAAACTTCGGACGGCACCATCGTTTTAGCGGACGAAATTTATCCCGATACCTGCCGTTTCTGGGACGCTACCACGCACGAAAAGCTGGATAAGGACAGATTCCGCCGTGATATGGGCGGCGTAGAGGACGCTTACAAAGAAATGATGAAGCGTGTTCTCGGCGAGTAATCGTATAAAAAACTTTCATTCTTAGGTAAAACGTTTTATGGAAAATATGATTCATGAAGAGTGCGGCGTATTCGGGGTATATTCTCCCGAACCTTCGCCCGTGGCAATGACAACGTATTACGGACTTTTTGCTCTTCAACACAGAGGTCAGGAAAGTTGCGGCATCGTCGTTTGCGACGACGGCGTATTCCGTTCCTATAAAGATATGGGTATCGTAAACGACGTATTCAGCTCCGAAGTTATCAATTCTTTGGGTGCGGGTAATATGGCGGTTGGGCACGTGCGTTACGGTAAACACGGCTCCAACCAACGCATCAATGCGCAGCCTCTCGTCGTAAATCACATCAAAGGACATCTAGCGCTGGCAAACAACGGTACGCTCATTAATTTTGCAGAACTGAAAAGAGAACTGGAAATGACGGGTTGTATCTTCCACACCACCAGTAATACTGAAGTTATTTCCTATCTCGTAATTAAAGAGCGTTTGACTTCCGCTACCATTGAAGAGGCGGTATGCAAGACAATGCACCGTTTGGAGGGTGCGTACGCATTCGTGCTTATGTCCCCGCAAAAGCTCATTGCCGCCCGTGACCCCAGAGGCATGAAGCCGCTTTGCTACGGTCAGACGGAGGACGGCAGATACATCGTTGCCTCCGAAAGCTGTGCGTTAAACGCAGTCGGCGCAAAATTGATACGGGATATTGAGCCGGGAGAAATTCTGGTCTTTAACGGAAAGACCAAGACCATCGACTCTATAAAAGAGCATTGTAATAAACTTCCCTCTGCGGCTTGTATTTTCGAGCATATTTATACGGCACGTCCCGACTCTTGCATCGACGGTTATTCGGTGCATCTGGCTCGTGAAAACGCAGGCAAATTCCTGGCGCAGCAACACCCTGCTAAAGCGGATATCGTCATCGGCGTACCCGACTCCGGATTGGATGCGGCGGTAGGTTACGCAAAACAATCGGGTATTCCCTACGGTATCGGACTTCTCAAAAACAAATACATTGGCAGAACGTTTATCGCGCCCGGTCAGCAGGCAAGAGAAAATCTGGTAAAAATCAAACTCAACGCCATTACCGAGGTGGTAAAAGACAAGAGTATCGTACTCATCGACGACTCTATCGTTCGGGGTACGACCAGTAAAAAGCTCGTCAAACTTTTAAGAGAGGCGGGCGCCCGGGAAATTCATATGAGAATCTCCTCGCCTCCGTTTATCGATCTTTGTTATTACGGTACGGATATCGACTCTAAGGATAATTTAATTGCCTGCCGTCATACGGTGGAGGAAACGGCGGAAATTATCGGCGTAGACAGCTTAGGATATTTAGACGTAAACAGCTTGGATCAATTGACGCCGGGCGGAAAATGCAAGGGATTTTGTAAGGCATGCTTTACAAGCAAATATCCTACGGACGCACCCGTTCAGCGGGAAGAAAACCGTTTCGAGAAGAAATTAAGCGAAAAACAATCAAAGGAATAATAGAAAAAATGGCACACGAAAAGAGTTTCAGCGAAAGCTATAAAAATGCAGGCGTAGACATTACCGCAGGCTATAAAGCGGTAGAACTGATGAAACAGCACATCGCCAGAACGGTTACTGCCGGCGCAAACAGCGACATCGGCGGTTTCGGCGGACTGTTTGAACTGGATATGACGGGTATTACCAAGCCCGTACTCGTCAGCGGAACGGACGGCGTAGGCACGAAATTGAAAATTGCGTTCTTAATGGACAAGCACGATACCGTGGGTATCGACTGCGTGGCAATGTGCGTGAACGACGTACTCTGCGTCGGCGCAAAGCCTCTGTTCTTTTTGGACTATATTGCGTGCGGTAAAAACGTACCCGAAAAGATTGCCGAAATCGTCAAGGGCGTAGCCGAGGGCTGCGTTCAGTCCGGCAGCGCTTTAATCGGAGGTGAAACGGCGGAAATGCCCGGCTTTTACCCCATTGACGAATACGACCTTGCAGGCTTTTCCGTCGGCGTAGTGGACAGAGATAAGGTTTTGAACAAAGAAACCATGCAGGCAGGGGACGTCATCATTGCGCTTCCCTCCTCCGGCGTACACTCCAACGGGTTCTCTTTGGTCAGAAAGGTGTTCGACGTAGAGAACGCCGATTTAAAATCCCCCGTAGAGGAGCTGGGCGGAAAATCTTTGGGCGAAACTCTGTTAACGCCTACCAGAATTTATGTAAAGCCCATGCTCAAGCTCTTTGAAGAAGTAACGGTCAAGGGCGTTTCGCACATCACGGGCGGCGGCTTTTACGAAAACATTCCCCGTTGCTTCAAGAAAGGCTATTCGGCTAAAATCAATAAGTCGGCTGTGAAGGTATTGCCCATCTTCAACTATTTACAAAAAGTGGGCAACGTTCCCGAACGGGATATGTTCAACACCTTTAACATGGGCGTCGGCATGATTGCCGTCGTAGCCAAAGAGGATGTGAATAAGGCTCTTTCCGTCTTACAGGCAAACGGTGAAAACGCTTACGTTATCGGCGAGGTTATCGAGGGTGACGACGGCGTCGTTATGGCGTAAAAATATAAAAAAACGGATATACGTTAGTTATGAAAAAAACCAAGATAGCCGTCTTTTGTTCGGGCGGCGGCACCAATTTACAGGCTTTAATCGATGCGCAAAATAGCGGCGTCATCAAAAGCGGCGAAATTCGTTTGGTTCTCGCCAACAGCCCTTCGGCTTTTGCGCTCACACGCGCTAAAAACGCAGGCATTCCAACGGCGGTGGTTACCAAAAAGCAGACGGGTTCGCAAGCAGCGTTTGAACGGGAAGTAAAGCGGATTTTACAAGAAAACGGCATAGAACTCATCGTTTTA
>JAFTRD010000090.1 GCA_017462425.1 Clostridia bacterium
CGTACCCCTGATATTATGAGCGAGGGCATGACCAAGGTCAAGAGCAGCGAAATGCGCCGCTTGATTTGCGAAAATATCGAAAAGGTATAAGGCAAGCTGCGCTTACCCCTTATCCTGGGTTTCCAAAGGGGTGCTCCCCCTTTGGTGGGTCGTAGGGCAACGCCCTACATCTTCAGCCCAACGTAAGCAATCTTCGATTGCGTTCATTATCGCCTCTGGCGATTGGTGCGCAAGGCGTAGCCTTGCTTCAAAGGTTCGTTACGCAGAGGGCGACTCGCCCTCCGCACCTCCCGCCAAAGGTCCTCGACCTTTGGAAACCGTATTATTAAAAACTATGAATATAAGCGAAAACGTACAACAATTACTGAAAGACGTAGCCGAAGGCAACTGCTTTCACGAAAGCGTAACCGTGGTTGCCGCAACCAAAATGCAGACGGCGGAAGCCATTAACGAGGCGATACAAGCCGGCATCAGCGACGTAGGCGAAAACTGGGTGCAGGAATTTAAGGAAAAATACGACCTGGTAAACGGCGGAAACAGGCACTTCATCGGGCATTTGCAGACCAATAAGGTGAAGTATTTAATCGGCAAAACCTACCTGTACCATTCCTGCGACCGCATGGATTTAGCGGAAGAGCTTTCCAAACGCTCGCAAAAAAACAACCTGACCTCGGACGTGCTGATTCAGATTAATATCGGCTGTGAAGAATCCAAGGGCGGATTTGAATACGAGGACGGGTTTACCGCTTACGAAAAAATACGCAATATGCCCGGCATAAGGGTTTGCGGTTTTATGGCAATGCTGCCTATGCAAGGAGAGGAGGAATACCTGCTTTCCTTAGTGAAAAAAATGCGTAACCTGTACGATACAGCCAAGGCGCAGGATGAAAATATAAAATTCCTCTCCATGGGCATGAGCGGAGATTATAAGCTGTGTTTAAAAGGCGGTAGCAATATGATACGGGTCGGCACGACCATCTTCGGCGAACGCAATTACAACTGATAAATTTTATAAAAAACTAATTTTTTCAACGGTCTTTACCTGATTTTTACCGAAAATACGCTATATAAAAAATAACGCAAGGAGGCTTATATCATGCATTTGACCAACCATGAGCTTTTGGAATACACTAAAAAACAGTCGGAGCTGTTCCACAAAAAGGACGACGTAGACCCTACGCTGTACGACCAGCACTACGTAAAACGTGGACTTCGTGATAAAAACGGCAACGGCGTGGTTGCGGGATTGACGCACGTTTCCGAAATAAACGCCTTTAAAATGGTGGACGGCGAGAAAACGCCTTGCCGTGGCGAGCTTTTTTACCGTGGCATAGACGTAAAAACGCTGATTCAGGGCTTTTCTGCAGATAACCGCTACGGGTTTGAGGAAACGGCGTACTTACTCCTGTTCGGCGTTTTACCCAGCCCCGCAGAGCTGGAGGAGTTCCAAACGATATTAGCGGAATGTCGCGCGTTGCCTACTAATTTCACCCGTGACGTTATTATGAAAGCGCCCAACGAGGATATTATGAGCGCCCTCACCAAGAGCGTTTTGAGTTTAGCGTATTACGATAAAAATCTGAACGACTTATCCCTGCCCAACGTTTTAAGACAGTGCTTGAAACTTATAAGCGTGTTCCACATTCTTGCCGTATACGGCTACAACGCCTATAACCATTACAGCAAGGGCGAAAGCCTGGTGATTCATCCCGTGGATAAAAAACTTTCCACGGCGGAAAATATTTTAAGAATGCTCCGCCCCAACAAGCGCTATACCCCCTTGGAAGCAAAGGTGCTGGACGCTGCGTTGATTTTGCATATGGAACACGGCGGCGGCAATAACTCCACCTTCACCGCAAGAGTGGTAACCTCCTCCGGGTCGGATTCCTATTCGGTAATGGCGGCGGCGCTCTGCTCTTTGAAAGGCCCCAAGCACGGCGGCGCAAATATCCGTGTGGCGCAGATGATGCGAGATATTAAAAAGCACGTAAAAGATACCGATGACGAAGAAGAATTAGAGGCGTATCTGAGTCAGATTTTAGACAAACAAGCCTTTGACAAAACCGGCTTGATTTACGGCATGGGTCACGCCGTGTACTCACTTTCCGACCCCCGTGCCGAAGTTTTCCAGTCCTTCGTGGAACAGTTAGCCGAGGAAAAGGGTCAGGCAAAGGACTACCGCCTGTATACCTCCGTAGAACGTTTGGCGAAG
>JAFTRD010000091.1 GCA_017462425.1 Clostridia bacterium
CTCCGAAGAAAAGGCGAAGGAAGTTTTATCCGAGGATGAAATTATCATCTATATCGAGCTTGGTGACGGTAACTATAAGGCAACGGCTTGGGGCTGTGACCTTACCTACGAATACGTAAAAATTAACGGCGATTATCGTACCTAAAAGATAAAAAAGGAAGAAATTATGATCTCCAAACAGTCTCAGGCAGAGTTCTTAATCGAGGCAATGCCCTATATTAAAAAATACCAGGATAAAATTCTGGTCATAAAATACGGTGGCAACGCTATGCTAAACGAAGAGCTTAAAAATTCCGTGATGCGTGACTTAACAATGCTCCGCATGGTTGGAATCAACGTCGTTCTCGTTCACGGCGGCGGACCGGAAATTAACACGCTGTTAAAAAAGGTGAATAAAGAGAGTAAGTTTATCGACGGCTTGCGTTATACCGACGAGGAAACCGTAGAATACGTAGAAATGGCGCTTGCCGGCAAGGTAAATAAATCTTTGGTAAACCTGTTAGAGCAGAACGATACCAAAGCGGTAGGGCTTTGCGGTATCGACGGCCATATGCTTCTCTGCGAAAAGCAGGACGAGCGTCTGGGCTTCGTCGGAAAGGTCGTTAAAGTAAATCCCGGTATTATTCTCGATTGTTTAGAGTCGGGCTATATTCCCGTTATTTCCACAATCGGTTACGGTAAGAACGGTGAAATTTACAACGTCAACGCCGATACGGCAGCCTCCTTTATTGCCGGCGCTCTGGGAGCGGAAAGCTTAATTTTAATGACCGACATCAAAGGGCTTTTAGAGAATAAAGACGATGAGAGTACTCTCATCAAGAAAGTATACGTTTCCGATATTCCTTCCCTTATTAAGCAGGGGATAATTTCGGGGGGTATGATTCCAAAAATTGAATGCTGCAAAGAAGCAATCCGCCGTGGGGTAAAAAAGGTATTCATCACCGACGGCAGAATTAACCATTCCATTTTACTGGAGCTCTTGTCCGACTCCGGTATGGGGACGATGTTTATCAACGAAGACTGATATTTTTATATCAGTCCTTTTTCTAATTTTAAGCAAGAATCATAAGGATTAAGTATAGTAAATGGATTTTCAGACGATTAAAAATAAGGATACCGAATATATAGAGCCTACGTACGCGCGTTTTCAAGTGGGTATAGAAAGCGGTAACGGCGCAACCTTAAAAGATTTTTCGGGTAAGGAATATATCGATTTTACCAGCGGAATCGGCGTAAACGCCTTTGGTATGAACGACGAAGCCTGGAAAGGTGCGGTTACGTCGCAAATCGGTAAGGTACAGCACGCATGCAATTTGTATTATACCCAGCCGCAGACAGAGCTTGCCGAGCTGTTGTGCCAGAAAAGCGGCGCAAAAAAAGTGTGTTTTTCCAACAGCGGCGCAGAGGCAAACGAATGCGCCATTAAAGCGGCGAGAAAATACAATTCCGATAAATACGGCGAGGGCAACCGCTACGAAATTTTAGTTCTCAACAACAGCTTCCACGGCAGAACGCTTGCCGCTCTGTCCGCAACGGCGCAGCCTGCGTTCCATAAACATTTTGCTCCGTTCGTAGAGGGATTCCCTGCCTGTGACGCAAACGATTACGAGGGCTTTTTAGCCGCCGTAACAAAAAAGACGGGCGCCGTAATGATGGAGCTTATCCAAGGCGAAAGCGGCGTGCGTCCGTTGGAGAAAGAGTTCGTTAAAAAAGTAGAGAATTATTGTAAAGAACGTGATATTTTATTAATAATAGACGAGGTGCAGACGGGCAACGGCAGTCCGGGTACGATGTACTGCTACCAAAATTACGATATTCAGCCCGATCTCGTTACCACGGCAAAAGGACTGGGCGGGGGCTTACCTATCGGCGCATGTCTGTTCTTTGAAAAGACGGAGTTCGTCTTCGGCTATGGCGACCACGGCTCCACGTTTGCGGGCAATCCCGTATGCTGCGCTGGGGGCGTATCCATCGTCAAGAGAATGGACGAACGGTTCTTGAAAGAAGTCA
>JAFTRD010000092.1 GCA_017462425.1 Clostridia bacterium
CATAGAGGTCGCTCCTTCTTCATTATTTTTCACAAGAAAATCATCAAAACGCATAATTTTTGATTGCGAAAATCTTCAATTTAGTATATAATTAAACCTATGCAAATATAACCAAGGGCGTAGTATGCCCTTTCGGTGAAACATAAGGAGTCTTTTTCATATGAAAAAAATATGTAAAAAGTTATTGATAATTTTAACGACGCTGGCGTTATCGGTATCTGCGCTGTTATTCGGTGGTTGCACTTATCCCGCAGACGGCCTGGAAGGCGATTATCAGAGCGGCGCCGTAACCTCGCAGGGCGGCTGGGTCGTACAAAAAGGTGAATATATCTATTTCATTAACGGTGTGGTTTCGCCCAAAAAGGAAAGCGCCGGGGTTGACGAAGAGGGCAACGAAGTACTCGTTGACGTACCTTTTGAAAACGAATACGGTGATGCCGTAAAAGGCGCGCTCATGCGTATTAAGGCGAGCGATTTAACCGGCGCTTCTTACGGTGAATCGAAGGCGGAGGTAGTCGTACCCTTGCTTTTGACGTCTTCCGACTATACGGCAGGCGTATTCATTTACGGCGACTACGCTTATTACGCAACGCCTACCACGGCAAAGAACTTAGAAGGTCAGCTGGAAGGCAACTATATCGACTTTAAACGCACCCGTCTGGACGGCAAGGAAACCATGCGTGATTATTATTTCCGTGCAGAGGACGATAAGACCAAATTCCGTTTTGTAGAAGTGGACGGCGTGGTTTATTGCTTACACGTAACCGATAATAATATCTATTCTTACAACACCGAAACCAAAAAGGATACTTTGTTGGTAAAGAACGCCGCCTCCTACGTCTTCCACAAGAACGACCTTGGCGATCCTTACGTATATTATACTATGAGCGTGACGCAAGATATTGACAAGGAAAATTCGGTTGCGGAAGGATATACGCAGGTTTACCGTGTCAGAGCAGACGCTACGTATGAGCTCAATAGCGGAGAGGCAAGCTACACTGTAACCGACGGTACGGGCGCTTACGAATATTCCTACGACTTCGATAAAAAGTCGCTGGAAAATATTGCGAAACACGAAGATCACGAAGGTCACGAGGATCACGAATTCAAAGCAGGCGATATCAATACCTATCCCTACGTCAACCTCGGTCAGTTGGTTTTAGACGGTCTCGGCAGAAACAGCGAAATGAGTCAGTATAACCACGCAGAAGGAACGCCTTACGCTCCCGACGGTTATAAATACACGCTTATTTCGTATGAAAACGACGGCTTGTATTACAGAAGACAACAAGTTGCAGCCTCCGACTCTACGGGTGAAAGCGGTTGGACGTTCTACCTTGCCGAAAGCAACTACGCCGCAAGCGATTGGAACGCCGTTACGGGCAACGCAAATACCGCAGCCTCCGACTTCGGCGGCGCAAACGACGTCATTGCAGTTATACCGGACAACGTAAGCGCTTCTACGCTCTTCTATATCAAGAACGGAGTTCATTACTATCTGTACAGCAACGGCACCGATATCGTTCGGGTAAAGGTAGCGAAAGACGGTAGCAGAGAGCAAGAGCTTATCGTTGCAAAGAGTGTCAGCGCTCTGCTTTTGATGGGCTTGGACAACGAGTCTTCCGATACGTATAAATACGTTTATTATAAGATGACCAGCGGCGGCATCGGCAGAGCCGTTTACGACAGCACGGAAAGCGGATACGCCGGAAACGAAGAAGTTTATTACAACAACATAATTGGTACGGATGAATACAAGCCCGTATCCATTTTAAATGTCAATCACCCCACCGTATGGTATGCGCCTGAAATTATCGGCGGAAACATCTTCTTCGCAGATTCAACGGTAGTTGGCTCCGAGCTTTCCAACCTTGCGCACGTTATATCTTTGGAAACGTCCGACGGAGAGGTGATGGACAACAAAGAAATCAAAGAATACAACGAGAAACTGAAAAACGTACAGAATGCGCTCAGCAACGCAACCAAATTCTCTTCCAAAACCGGAAACGCAGTATTCTATTACTATTCTACGGGCGATAAGGAGCTTTTCCAGACCGTTATCGACGAAGCCGTAGAAGAAGGAAAGGGCGAATACAGCATCTTCTCTGAAAAAGAACAGGCGTATTTTGATGCTTACGTCAACAAAAAGTCCTTCAGCGAAGGTAAAATCTCCGAAGACTTCTCCAAGCTGTTGGTAGCAGAGGACGGTACGTATTACGGTCTGCGCTCTTACTTCTATCACGTTATCGGCGTTTTATCCGAGGAAGAACAGGAAATCTTGAACGAGGATTGGAGAGGCACGTACCTGTCCAAGCCTATCATTGAGGACGTAGAGGAAGGCTTGCCCACTTGGGCTTGGGTTCTCATCGGCATTGCTATCGGTGTTGGCGTCGTCGGCGTTGGTTGCGGTGTTGCCGCCCTCGTGGTATTGCGCAGAAGAAAGAATAATTCTGCCGAACAGGAAAATGCTCCCAAGCGTAAGAAGTATGCGGTAGATATGGCATACGACGAAAATATCGACGTATACGCCACCGAAGAAACTCCCGCTGAAGAAACTCCCGCTGAAGAATCTGCGCCCGAAGCTCCCGTTGAGGAGGTTGCAGAGGAAACCCCCGAAGCTCCCGTGGAAGAACCTAAAACGGAAGAGTAAAAATTAAAAGCGAAAGCGGTCTGTGGATAAGACGGACCGCTTTTTTCTTGCCAAAAAATTCAAACAACCGATATTTTTAAAGAAAAAACAAAAAAAACGAAATAAATATAAAAACAAGCCCGAAAAACAGTTTACAAAACGGTATGTAAATAATATAATGTATTGCGTTTAGACAGATTGCTTAAACTGTAAAGCGGATAAACAAAGAAAAGGGAGAAATTCGAAATGGTGAAATACGCAAAGTGTCCCAGATGTGAGCTGAACTACATCGACGTTGAAAAACAGCAGTTTTGCGACGTTTGTATCAAGGAAATGAAAGGACTGGACGACGAGCCCTTCTATTCGGAGGACGAGGACGAACTCATGGAGCTCTGCCCCAAGTGCGGCGAAAACATGATGCGTTCGGGCGAAGAAATGTGCGATCAGTGCAAGAAAAAGCTCGACTATGAAGAGGAAGAAGACGTCGATATGGACATCGAAACGGATGAAGAGTGGCGCAACTATCTCGACGATGAAACCGAAGAGCCTGACGATTTGGGCTTGGAGGAAGAGTTCGGCGCAGATTTTGCCGACGACGAGGAGGAAGAGGACGAAGAGTATCAAAGCGACGACGAGGAAGATTTTGAATACGTCACGGGCGACGATATTTATAAATACGTCGAGGATGACGACGAGGACGACGAGGATGACGACGAGGACGACGATTCCGGAAAATCCCGCCGCAAAGGTTCCGACGATTTTTAATTGAATAAAGTTTAAAAGCCGTATCTTGATTCAAGAGCTACGGCTTTTTTTGCGCTTCTTTTGTATAAAATAGGCAAAAATGGGATAAAATAACGGTATGATCAAAGCCATTCAAAACATATCCGAAATCAAACAAAACATCCGTTCCTACCGTGATAAGCGAGTCAACGTATGGTTCAATCCGGGCAGGAACAAAATCGTCCGTTATTCTGGCGTGCTCTCGGGGGTATATCCCGAAATTTTCACCGTTTCGCCCGACGACAAGTCCTTTCTCGGTAAAACCACGTATTCCTACTCCGAAATTCTCTGCGGAGAGGTGAAAATATCCAAAGCGGTGGAAAATTCAGTCATAAAGTAACCCGTTCAGACATACGATAAAAGTGAAATTTTAAAAAATCGGAGAAATTGTATGTCTGTCAAACCTGAATTTGAAACTTACAGCTACGCCGGACCCGTTACCCGTTTTAAAGGTCAGTCCATTGTGGAATGTCGCCTTACGGGCGTGGGGGAAATCGGCAGCGTGCTTGCCACCCGTGCCACCGCCGCTCTTACGGGCGCCGAGGCGCAGGACGGCGAGGTGCGCTATAACGGCAAGCTCCTGCTCGGCGTCGTCTATGAAGACGGCGAAAAGAACGTCTGCCGTATGGAACGTGGCGCAGAGTTCACCCACCGAGCGCTCAGCGAAGCGGTTACGCCCTCACACAGCGTTCGGGTAGAGTTAACCGTACTTTCCGCCACCGTCCGTCGGGAGGGCGCATCCTTCTACGTTTCCTGCGTGGTAGAGGCGGATATTTCCGTCTTTGGCGCGCAGCACTTCGACTATTTAACGGGCGGCGCCTCGCTCATCTGTCAAAAAAGCCCTATAAAAACGCTGCGTGAAGAATATTGCAGCGGTCAGCTGGAAACGGGCGACGAGTTTGAAACGGACTTCGTGGGCGACGTATTAATGCACGGCGAAAGCGTATACCTTCAACACGTTTCCTGCTCGGCAGGCAGCTTGGTGGTCAGCGGCGAAGTGGCGGTCAACGTCTGCGTATTAAAGGACGAAGGTCTGGATAATTACGAACGGTTATTGCCTTTCCGTGCCGAGCTCCCTTGCGAGGCAGCGTCTACGGGCATGCCCTGCCACGCCAGGGTGTGCGTGCAATCCTCCAACATCTCCGCCCATTCCGACGAGGATAAGGGTAGAAGTAAGCTCTCCGTCGAGGTAACCCTGCACGTCAGCGGTACGGTCTGCGTGGAGGAGTCAATCGTACCCGTGGAGGACGCTTTCAGCCCCGACTATACCCTTCGCCTTACCCGTGAAGCGCGAACTTTTGAATCCCCGAAGGATACGTTGCGCTTTACCGAACGGGTAAACGGCGTAGCGTCTTTGTCTGCTCCCATTGATTACAGCTGCACCTTACAGGCGCTGGTTTTACAGCATGCCGAGGCGGACTGTCGGATGAGCGAAACGGGCGTAGAGGAGCTGCAGGGCGTAGTCAGCGCTACGCTACTCGTCAGCGAAAGCGACGGTACGCATAGAAGCGTTGGGGTACAGTTGCCCTTTGCCCTTCCCTTAAAAACCGATTTAAAGGGTCGCAAAGAGGTATCCGTCATCGTCTGCGGCATGTCGGTAAGACAAAAGCGTGAAGGGGAAGCCGAGGTCGAGGCAACGCTCAAATTTGCCGTAGACGTGTTTGAAGCAGTTGAAATTTCGGTTATTTCCGCCTTGGAGGAGGGGGAAAGGGTAATTCCCTCCGACTGTGCGTTCAGCGTATTTTTACCCCGTGAAGGCGACGGGCTCTGGGAAATAGCCAAAAGCCTACATAAAGCGCCCGAGGAGGTCGCCGCCAGCAATCCCGACATGACCTTCCCCGTAAAGAAAGGCGAACGCATTATCGTATACCGTCAAAAAACCTAAAAAAACCAGAAAAAAGAGAGCCGAAAAGCTCTCTTTTTTAAAATTTTTAAGACAGTATAAAAGGCTAACGGTTTTCGTTCGCCTTTCCCCTTTTTTCCTTTTTAAAAACACACTCTTTGCGATACAAAGTATAGGGTCGTACCCGGTGGCGGTTTATTATTTATTTTTGGTTTATTATATCAAGAAAAATAATTACATGCACCAAGAATCAAAGGATATATTATGATTCGTTCACAATTTTTCCTGTAATGTGTTCGGGGCGAAGCTCATAACAGAGAGTAGCGTTTGCAAACTTTTGTATTTCTGAATCAATGTATTCAATATCAGAAGTAAATTTAAGACTCAGACGGCGAAATATTTCAACAGACTTTTCCGAATTTTCAACAATATGAATTTTCCCGAAAATAATAACACTGCTTATATTCAATGCCCATTCTCCGTTTTTTCTGAATCCTTCATCATACACACAAAACGAAACTTTATTATCGGCATTTATAGCATCAATTTTATGACCTTTCCTGCCGCTATGAAAATAAATGTAACCATTTTCTTCGTTATACCAATAATTTATCGGCAACCCGTAAGGATATCCGTTTTCACCGTGAACAGATAAAACGCCTCTTTTTTCGTTATTCAGAATTTTAATAATCTGAGACATTTCAAGCCTTTGTTTTTTTCTTGCCACTTCTCTGAACATGTTCGATTCAAGCTCCTACGAATTCTTACGTATCGATGAGTTTATTATATTAAGAAAATCATTATAATTCAAGTTGTTTTGTATTGTTAAATAAAACTCGACTTTTAGTATTATTCAATTTAAATTCCCATGGGAAGAGCGCTAAAGCTCTCTTTTTTGCTTTGCAAAACACACTATACTTCCAAATGCTTTCCTACAAAGGCAACAACTCGATAAATCGAAATTTGTTGATTTCTTTTTCTTCGGTTCGGGAAGTTCCTCTTGCATTGCTTCCAATGATTTCTTCAAGAAATCCTTAAATAGCTTTCGTTAATTTCTTATTTGTAATTAGAATCATTGGGTTTTCCTTTTGTCGAAAGCGCGAGATATAGAGCGTAAGAACCCGTTATCACGATCAGCAAAAGCGCGGTCAATATTCGCATTTCGTTCGTTGCGCTGGCTTCATTGGCAAAGACGCTCAGCGCGTTGAAGACACCGTGAGCGGTAATGCAAACAAGCAGGCTTTTAGATTTGTAATACATCATCACAAACATAAATCCCGCCGCGGTCGCATATACGACCTGAAGCAGGTTGGGAAGCAATTCAGCACCCGAGCCATTGATCAGATTGATGATATGCCCTATGCCGAAGGTAACGCTGGAAACGATGACGGCGGCTTTTACGTTGTCTTTTCGCTTTGTCTCAAAGAGAAGTCCACGGAAGATTACTTATTCGAGAAAACCAACGCAAAACATTGCCATAATATAGAGTACGGTTTCAAGCCCACCGTAATTCAAGGTCACGCCGTACCAAAGATTAGCGCTCAATATAACAAGGATCGGCAAGTAGTACAGCATTGACTTTGCGGAGGACTTGGGTGCGCAAAGTCCGTAATCCGAAAAAAGTCCG
>JAFTRD010000093.1 GCA_017462425.1 Clostridia bacterium
AAAAGACGGCGGCACCATTACGGGCTGCGTTTCACAGGGAATCGAGCCGGAGGTAGCTGCTAAAATTTTTGCCGACATTGAAAGCTTTGCCTCCTACGCATTCAATAAATCGCACTCAACGGCGTATGCGGTAGTCGCCTACCAGACGGCGTACCTCAAGCAGTTCTATCCCAAACAGTTTTTGGCAGGCGTTTTAAACGACCGTCTGGATAAAATAGAGGAAATTTCCAAATACGTCGTCTACATGAAAGAGAAAAATATTCCCGTACTTCCGCCCGACGTCAACCGCTCGCACGCAGAGTTTAGGGTAGAGGGCGAGGGGATTCGCTTCGGTCTTTCCGCTCTTCGAGGCGCAGGTACAGACGCTATTGCCAAAGTCATTGAGGAGCGTAGTAGCCACGGGGATTTCAAATCCTTTCAGGACTTCCTCATGCGCTGTACGAAATACGTCAACAAGCGTGTCGTGGAATGTCTTATTTTAGGCGGTGCGTTCGATTGTTTCGGTTACAGTCGTGCGCAATATTACGCCGTATACGAAGAGGCAATGAGCCGTATCGCCGGCATGGAAAAACAGAAAAACGGCGCGCAAATTTCGCTCTTTGGCAATATTATAGAGGAGCAGGAAATAGAAATCCGTTACCCTAACATTCCCGAGTTTGAATACAACGACAAGCTCTCTAAAGAAAAACAGGTGCTCGGCGTATATGTCAGCGGTCATCCCTTTGAAAATTATTTATCGGCGTTCAAAAACTGCACCTTCAACTGCTCCATGCTCAACGATAGCGAGGAGGACGAAGAGGGGAACGTTACCTATAACAACCTTAAAAGCGGTCAATCCGTCACCATGGGCGGCATCGTATCCGCCATTAAAAAACTCAACACCAAGCAGGGCTCGTCCATGGCGTTTATCACCGTGGAAGATTTATACGGCAGCATCGAATGTATCGCTTTTCCCAATACGTATGAAAAAATCAAGAGCTTTCTTGCCATAGACGCAGTGGTGGCGCTCAGCGGTAAATTGGATATCAGCGAGGATAAAAAACCCACCGTTTTACTGGACGGCATGCAGGAGTTTAACGCCGATTCCCTAAAGAAAGAAAAGACTGTCGATACGCCTCCATCTTCGTTTGATGCAGCTTCAACAAGCGCAGCGAAGGCAAGTTCTTCTGCTGCCTCGACTGTTCAGAAGACTGAGCAGGGCGTGCTTTGGCTGAACGCTACGTCCTTGGACGAGGGTGAGTTTGAAGAGCTACAGGAAATGCTCTCCGCCTATCACGGACCGATAGAGGTTAAAATTTTACGAGGGAAGCAAAAATTCCGCTATCCGCAGGGAATTACCCGCAGTAAGGCGTTTGAAGCAGAGCTTAAAACCTTTTTGCCTGCCGATTGCATCAAATACGTTTAATTCAATTGCTTTTTATATAATTTTATTTACGCCTTTGCAATGTATTTATAAAATAAATAAAAAAATCTTCTAAAAAGCCTATAAAAACACTTTAAATTTCCGATTGTATTTGATATAATGATTGAGAATGAAATTTTATAGTTTTTAATGTAGGAGGTTTCTTTATGAAACGTATAGGTCTATTGACCAGCGGCGGCGATGCTCCCGGTATGAACGCCGCAATTCGTGCTGTCGTTCGCACGGGCATTTATTTCGGAATGGAAGTATACGGCATACAGTGCGGTTATGCGGGGCTTATCAACGACGAGATTGTTCCCATGAGTATGCGTTCGGTTTCCGACGTGGTACAGCGTGGCGGTACTATGCTGCGTACGGCAAGATGTTTGGAAATGCTTACCAAGGAAGGTCAGCAAAAGGCGGTTAAAACCTTAAAGAACAGAGGAATCGACGGCTTGGTGGTTATCGGCGGCGACGGTTCTTTCCGTGGCGCAAGAGTGCTCAGTGAGGAATACGGTATTCCCACCATCGGTATTCCCGGCACCATTGACAACGACCTTGCTTATACCGATTATACCCTTGGTTTTGACACGGCGGTGAATACTTGTCTTGAAATCATCAATAAACTGCGTGACACGATGACTTCGCACGAAAGAATTTCCGTGGTAGAAGTAATGGGCAGACATTGCGGAGATATCGCTTTATACGCCGGTATCGGTAGCGGTGCGGAAATTATCGTCGTGCCCGAAGTGGCTTACGACATGGACGATATCGTTATGCGCATCAACCGTTCCCGTGCCAACGAAAAACATTCCAACATTATCGTCATTGCAGAAGGCGTCATGAGCGGTGAAGCGTTTGCAAAACAGCTTCAGGAGGTTACCACTTATTCGGTACGCCCCACGACCATCGGACACATTCAGCGTGGCGGTTCGCCTTCCATGCAGGACAGAATGTTGGCGGCGCAGTTCGGCAACAAGGCTGTACGTCTTTTGAAGGAAGGTATCGGCAACCGTGTTATCGGCATTAAAGACAATAAAATTATAGATATGGACATCATTGAAGCCGTTTCCATGAAGAAAGAATTTAATTTCGAACTTTACAATACGTTACAGATGATTTCCATGTAATAAAAAAGTTTGTCATTGAATAAGTATAAAATCGGCTGCGTTTTTTTCCGTAGCCGTTTTATTTTACTTGAAAGAGTGTTTGACGTCACTCGTTTGGGTTTATAAAACAAATATAATAGATAAAGGGGATAGGGGCGCATTACGCTCCTTTGAAAAGAGATGATATTGACAGTTTGTTTAAGTCCCAGTATTGACGTAACCGTGGAAGTTGATGCGCTGGAAGTGGGTAAAACCAACGTGGCAAAGCGCAAGCGTCTGCGTGCAGGCGGTAAGGCGATCAACGTGGCGTTGGGCGTTTCCCGCCTTGGCGGCGAGGTGATCACCACGGGCTTTATGTACAAAGAAAACGGCGCTATGTTTGAAGATTTGCTAAAGCGTGGCGGCGTGAAAAACGAGTTTATTCTCAACGAGGGCAGGGTTCGTGAAAATTACAAATTCATCGACCACCGTTCCATGCTTACCGAAGTGAACGACGTGGGCGCCGAAGTTGCGCCCGAAAAACTGGAACAGCTTCTCGAACGGGTACGTACGCTTTCCGCAAATAGTGAAGTAACCGTTATTTCCGGCGGTCTGCCCCGTGGGGTGGACGCAAGCTATTACGGCGAGCTGTTCCGTGCCGTTTCCCCCAATTCCCTGCGCATAGCAGACGCAACTGGCGGCAAGCTTACGGCGGCGGTCG
>JAFTRD010000094.1 GCA_017462425.1 Clostridia bacterium
GTATTCCCCGACACGTTGAAGGTCATCGAATAGGCGCAGGGATACAAATTCATCTCGTGCAAATCCTGAAAGTTATAAATATTCGTCATAATACGACGGCTGGCGGGGTTGTTTTTGAGGTCGAACAGCACTCTGTCCACCTGGTCGAACTCCCCTTCCTTATACTTGTGCTTGACGCCGAGCTGGTAGCCGTACGCCTTGCCGATAGAGCCCGTTTCATCCGCCCAACTATCCCAGATGTGGGAGTTTAAATCGTGGATGTTATTGCTCTTTTTCTGCCAAATCCAAAGAAGCTCGTCCACACAGGATTTGAAAGCCGTTCTTCTCATCGTCAAAATGGGGAACTCCTCCTGCAAGTTATAACGGTTGACGATGCCGAATTTTTTCACCGTATGCGCGGGCGTACCGTCCTCCCACTTGGGGCGGACTTGCAGATCGGTATCCCAAAAGCCGTTGTCCATAATATCCTGCATATTCTGCGCAAAAATCTCGTCTGCTCTGCTCATTTTCCTTTGCTCCTTATTCTTCAATAACTTCGATATAAAAGCTGACGGGGCGAAATCCGTCGTTGCAAGAAATCATCGCCGACTTCTCGTTTTTCATCCAGCCGTCGTAAAAATTACCGCCGCCCTTTGCAAGCTCCGTAACGAAATACCGCATACTCTCCCACGCGCTTTCGCAAAGCCCGTCGGGGCGCGCTCCGTCCTTGGAGATAAACGCCTGCCCTACCTCGATATCGCAAGCGTGCTCTATCGGGTTTTCGTATTTTTCAATGAGGTCGTCGTGAACTACCCGTTTCATCGCCGTAATTTTACATTTTTTCATAGCTTTTTTAATTATACCATAACCCGCCCCCGCTCGTCAAATATCAAGCAGGCAAACACGAAAATTTTTCCGTTTTATTTTTTTACAAAGTCTTGACTTTCGGTAGATATTGTTTTATAATAAAACAAATACCTTTTAAGGAGCTTTTTATGAAAAAAATTCTTTCCTTGACCCTTGCGGTTTGCGCAACGGCGAGCATGGCGTTCTTTTTAACCTCTTGCGAAGAACCGCACGACCACGTATTCAAAGCGGAATGGGCTACCAACGAAACCCACCATTGGCACGTTTGCGAAACGGAAAACTGCACGGAAACGTCCGAAAAAGCCGAACACATATACACTGAAACCACGGACGCAGACGGTAATTCCGTAAAAATTTGCGAAGTCTGCTCAGATACGGTTATCCTTGCACCCGCGCATGAACATACATTCAAGACGGAATGGGCGAGCAACGAGGATAGTCATTGGCAAGCGTGTGAAACGGAGGGTTGCGTAGAAAAGAACGGGCAATCCGACCATAACTTTATGCAAGAAACCACGCACGGCGCGGATTACATAGAAACGGTGTACACCTGCGACGTTTGCGCTTATACCTACACGGACAGAATGACCGTTGAAACGGTCGTCCCCGACGAAAAAACTTGGATCGACGCGTTCAACGAGCTCGATTATACGAATTATACCGTACACGCTAAATTTGGCGAGGAAGGCTCTATGTTCGATAACAAAGTAGAGATTTCCGAAACCGCAGCGCATTACTTAATCGGCGGATATTTCTCTGACAGTCCCGTCGGCGCAGACGAATATTACGTTCTGGAAGAATATTATACCATTCAACAAACGGACGGTTCGTATAATACGTATGCTCGTTATAGCAATGCTGAAAAATTCACTCTGCTTAACGACCATTCCGATATGGCGTACGTACAAGCAAGAATGGAAAGCTTGATCGCTTTAAAATACAACGAACATTACGAAGACTTCGTCTATAACGAAGAAAAAGGCACTTATTTTTGCTCTACCGTTATCGAAACGGAGTATTATCCCGACCCCGAATCTCCGGAATATCACCGCAATATTCATTGTACAAACGTAGAAATCAAAGTAGCCGACGGCGCGATCATTTACGTGGCAAGCGACTACGTATTCGGTTTTGACGGCGAACCTACCGCAGAAGATTTTGACTCCAAACTTCTGTACGATAATATCGGGTTGACGGTAGTTACGCTCCCCTCGGGCGTTGCGGAAAACGCACTTCCCGACGACGGTTCGTTCGGTTTGGACGGTGAACCCGAAATCGAAGAAGAGGAAAATTAATCACATAAAAATTTACGCTCCCTTGCGACAAGGGAGCGTTTTTTCTCCCTGTTTTTGATTTGTCTTATTTTTATAAAAATAAAAACATAATTTTTACGATTATTTTCGTAAAAAGTTGACAAAAGGAAAAAAAATGGGTATTATATATGTGTATGTAAAAAATTAGCAAGGAGATTTTGACTCTATGAACAAGAAAACCGTAAAAGACGTTGACGTAAAAGGCAAAAAAGTCCTCGTAAGATGTGACTTCAACGTACCTATGAAAGACGGCGTTATCACCGACGAAAACCGTATCATCGGCGCGCTCCCCACCATTAAGTATCTTATGGAACAGGGCGCAAAGGTAGTGCTTTGCTCGCACATGGGCAAGCCCCATAACGTATTCGACGAAAAGCTCGAACTCAACAAAAAGGAAAAAGGCAAAGTAGCCGCGCTTCCCGAAA
>JAFTRD010000095.1 GCA_017462425.1 Clostridia bacterium
CCGGCTATATTGCCTTGTAAAAGCAATAAAATATCCTTAAAAGCCGCAATAACGTTTTCCAGCGCCTCACGTAGAAGAATATCGAAATCGGCAAAGGAAGCGCTGGTGAAAAATGCGGCGGGAATATCGCCCAAAGCGCTGAAAAACGCCTCCAGCTCTGCGCTTTCGGTTAAAAACTCAAAGCCCGAAGCCAAAATTACCACGGTCAAAGCGCCCGTTATCAAAGCAGTAAGCACTTTAAACAAAAGAATGACGTACGTACTTTTAAAATTATTGAGAAGTAAACGAAAACTGTTACGGACTCTCACAAAAAGCTTCTCCTTATTTTATAAAAAATTAAAACCCGTTATTCGTGATATTTCTTTTTCAAATCTTCACGTTCAAGCTGCGCCGCATCGAAATAGATGACCTCCATACGCACGGTAAACAGCATGAAATAGACCATGTACACAACCAACATTACGCCGTAAACGACGGGCGCAGGGAAAAATATAGCGGCGGGAACGATTAATAAATTCCCCACGATAATAGACAGAGCGAGCGCCGTAATGATGCGACGCTTTACCTTTTCGGTAATCTGGTTGGAATAACGCAAAGCCTCAAACGCCTGAAACCCGGTAATTTGCATACAGGGCAACCAAAGATAGAATATTGAAATAACGTATAGAAGCGCAAAAGCACACACCGAGAGAAGGACTATAAAAATTACGTATTGCAGGGCAAGGTTGGGCAGCGCAACGAATATTGCATACGCCAGGGAAGAAAAGATGAGCGTCCCTATCTCGTAAACGACTGAAAACAGTACGGTAACCGCAAACGTGCTTAACACGTTATCGTTCAACTTTTCAATAATTCCGTTGAGCGTACGCTTGCCGATGCGCATGTGCTTATCGATGAGCGCCAACAGCATACTGGCGCAGAGAACGATTGCCAGAAAAGAAAACACGCTGAAAAGAGAGGGAAGCACCCCGTCGAAACGGTAGATGGAAAACGTATGGAAAATTTCTCCCCAGGTTATCTCGCTCAGGGTTCCCGTAAAAAAGTGGGTATAAAAGCCGTGCATTGCCTCTACGTCCGCCAAGCCGCTGAGGCAAATGCCCGGCAGGACGGATAGAAGAACGATATACCATAAATTTTTGAATACGTAACTGAAAGAAGAATGTGTATAATTCATATCGCCTTATTCACCTCGCGCGCAGGCGCACCTGCGCTTGATTTTGGTTATTGATATTATATACCTAAATTGAGAAACTGTAAAGAGTTTTTTTGAATTTTTTTTATCCTCTGCCCGAAAAAAAAGGAGGAAAGCTATGCTTTCCCCCTTCCGTTACAAAAGTTTTTTCTCGTTTTTGAATAAATTTACTCATAGTCGGCGTAGCTTTTCAAGCGGTCGTACAGCGTGGAATAGAACTCCCCGAGGTAATCGGGCGCCAAATTATCCGCCTGGAAAAGCGCAAAACGGATTTGTGCGTCGGTCATGGTCATGTAATAATTATACACGGCGTAATACCTTCCCGCAGAATCCAACGAATAATCGGGATTGTAGGGGTAATTATACGCCTGTTCCTCTCCGTCGCCGCCTGCGCCTGCGTTGTCGCCCAGAAATTTAAGCTGAAAGTCCAAATCGTCCACCAATAATGATAGCGCTTGATTGTACGTGTTTTGTAAATTGCCGTACATAGAATCAAACATGGAGGAACGGAGCACGCCGTTTTTCAAGAGCTTGTAATACGCCTTTTCCTTATCCTCTTTGAGCTTGACGTCCAAAGCGTCCTTTTTTTCCTGCGCCGTACGCACGAAAGAGAGCGCCGATAAAGATAAATCCTCTTCCTTCAGGTCAAGATAATCTAAAATATCCAAGGTCATTCACCCCGTACCTCCTTTAAAAAATCAACCGTAGCGCTCAAGCCCTCCAGGGCGCAGTTTTTATCCTCGCTTTCTATGTGCAACAGAAACCCCGTACTCTTGATGAGCGGCTGCACGGTGGTTTCCCCGTTCAACGCCATGACATACTTCTTTTCCTTTGAAGAATTATCCCGCACGCTGAGGGTGAATTTCCCTTTGCCTCTCACGGTAAGACTGCGCAAGGCTTTACGCCCCGACCCTAAATTCAAACGGGTATATCCGCTCTCCCAAACCTTTTTTAACGGCTGACCCAACCGGACGCTTTCCTCCGTAAACGTAGCCAATACGCCGCCGTCTAAAAAATAACAGTGTACGCCGTCCGAGGCAGGGGCGGTAAAGTTTATATCGGAAAACCAGCCCTCCCCCGTTAAAACGTTGAAAAAGAGCGTATACCGTTCGCCCTCCGCCGTAGCGTAATTGAGCACGTAATAAGCGCCGTACGCACAGGAAATAAAAGCGGATTCTTCAGAAAAATTGACGCCTTGGGTCAGCTTTTCGGCAATACGTTCTACCGAATTTCCGTCAAAAGCGTATAATCCGTCCGAAGCTAAAAATACCAAAGTCTTTCCCACCTTTTGCACCGAGCCAGAAAATACTTTCCCGAACGTTGCCGCAACGGGCGTGGCGGTAAAATTAAAATTCTCCCCCTCGCTTCTCAGTAGCGTAAGCCCGTGCTCCTGCAAAGCGTACAGCCCTTTGCCGCAAGGGAAAAGCGCCAGTATGCCGCCTTGCTCGGGGAACAGGTCCACAAACCCCGACGCGCGGTAGTTGGATGACCACGCATCCTGCTGTAAGGGACGGGAAAAACAGACTCGGTAATTCACCTGCGAGGACACGACGAAGACTCTGTCGTAATACGTACACCCAGTCGAGCAGGGCGGCGCAGACGCCCATCTGGAAAAACTTTCCCCGTCGTACTTGCAAACTCCCTCCTCCGTACAAAAAATCAACAGCTTTTTCCCCGCAGACGTTACGTAGGGAAAGCTATGCGGAAGTTTGGAAAAAGAATAATTGCATAAAAATACGGGCGTAGCTGTATTGCCTGCGGTGGGCGAAAGCGGAAAGTGATAGATTCCGCTCGGCGTAAAAAATAAAATTTTTCCGTCCGTTTGCGGATCGCCGAAGAGATACGCCGCCAGTACTTCATGCCCCTCCAAGGGATTGTTTTCAAATACACGTTTCGTGCCGAAAGCGCCGCGCAAAGCGCCCGAACGCAAGCGGAAATTCAAACACTTTTCGGGATAGATTGCGCCGTTTTGAATGCTTTTTCCGTCCGTATACGGCAATACGCTCAGCTGCGCCGTTTTGCTCTTTACCGTGGGCACAGCGTTTTCTTTTTTATAAAACGTCATCTTCTACACCCACCTTCTGGAGCGAATAACGTGCGGACGGTTTGCCGAATGGGCGCACAGGAGCGCATCCTTGTATTTTTTATCCCATACCACCGCCTCGTCGTAAAGCCCCGAAATGAGGCAATACTCGCAGGCAACGCCGTAAGAAAGCAGCCGCTCGGAAACTCTGGAGCCGTATTCGCTGCAATCGTCTAAACGCTTGGTTTCGGGCGCATACGAATAGGTGATCACCGAAGTTCCCGCACGGGTTTTTACGTATTCGGGGAAAATGGTAAAGGGAAGCTTGTTGCCGTATTCATCCGTAACCGACAAAATGGTGACGGGCGCGTGCAAAAAAGAAGTATACGGCAACGCCCCCGTAGAACAAGTGACCGTTTCCTCGGCGGTCAGGGGCAGATAATCGAGCGCAATTTCGTTTTCCACGATGTTATAGCAGCGCAAAAGGATATCCGTTTCACGCTGTAAGCGTTGTTCCTTTTCCTCCTCCAACACCGATTCCCCGTCCGTTAACTGTTCTTTGAGATAGCGCACTACGTCCTCCTTGCCCAGTAAAAAGGCTGCCTGCGCCGCAATATCTTTTACAAACATAAAATGATTCCTCCTATCAAAAAATATGGGCAGGAAAAGGAAATATATTCCAATCCCCTCTTCCCACCCTACCGTAACAGCATAAGGCTTTTCTCTATACAGCTTTAAGTCCTATTTAAGCCCTATTCAAGCCCTAGCCTTACATTTTGAGAACGTAACGTAGCGTCAGAAAAATTTTTTTATACGTTACGCCTCGGTGATGCCGGAAAGCATTGCCTGACCGCAGGGACGGGTGCATACGAGATCGGCGTATTTTACCAAGGTCGCGGTGTATACGGGTTTACCGGCAATCTGCTTTAATACCTTGCCGTCCTCGCCCTCCAACCACTGCCAGTCGCAAAGCTGGTGCAGGCAGAAATCGTCGGTGTTGAGTAAGTACATGGTACCCTCGGGACAGAAGCGGTCGGCTACGACGGGAATACCGTTGAAGCTCATTGCCTTATAGCCGCCGTTGAGCTCTACGGTGTCCACGAAGCGCTTATAGGTGGAGAAATATTCCGCCAACGCACGCTTGACGCCCCAGGAGCAGACGATAAAGTTCACCTTGCTGCCCGAAACCTCTTCGAGATAATCGATGGCTTTCTGAATTTTGGTTTCGCTGATTTCACCGACGGCGGTATCCTTATAAGGATTCATCCAGTCGTGCTGGCTTCTGTCCACGCCGTAGAGGGTGGCGCTGTCGGAGAACAATGCGCCGAGCCCCGTGAGCTCGAGTCCGTTGGAATTTTGCATGACGATACGGGAAGCGGCAGGCACTTCGCTTGCCGTCAAAGTTGCGCCGCTGACGGTTACCGTCTTATTGATTCGGTCCACCTTCACCACCGTTCTGCCCGTGGCAATTACGTTGCCGGCAGCAGCGACGAAGTCCACGATCATACCTTCGGCAATATTCTTAACGCTATCCACGGTGAATACGCCGCTATTGACGCTAGCCACCGTTGCCAAGGTGCCGGAGCCGTCGCCGAACAACATTCTGCCGAAGTTGAAGGAAGAGCTTTTGATAAGTCCGTCCATTTCGTCGTTCAAAAGGTTGACGAACGCGCCCTCGTTGTTGGCGGAGGAACGGATTGCCTTATCGGAAATTTCAATCGTGCCAAAGAGATTTTTGAGCGTGGTTACGAACTGGGCGTAATGATTGCCGCCTGCCGCAGGCAAGTTACCCTCCTCCGTACCTGCACCCCCGCCGCCGTTGACGCCGTAGCGCACGAGGCGGCGTACGTCCTTACCCCACACGTCCGCCGTGGACTGTTTAATCTGGGCAAGTAAGGGGTTGACCGACGTGTTGAGCATGTCGGACACTGCTCCGAAATAAAACGATTTCCATGCGTTATCCGCTGTTTCCATAGTTACCATAATACTTTAAACTCCTGATATCAATAGATTTTTTTAATGTGTGTTTTTAAAATAACCGAGCGCCATTGCACCGGCTTCGGCGACGCTTTTCGCCTTGATTGCCGGGCTTACCACGCTCACCCCGTTGCCCATTAAG
>JAFTRD010000096.1 GCA_017462425.1 Clostridia bacterium
CCTCTGAAGAAGAGGTGCTCTTTCAAGGCTTTATCGATCTTATGGCGATCACCGAACGGGGCGTAGAAATCGTGGATTATAAATACTCCTCCAAGACCAAGGAAGATCTGCGTCGGCACTATGCGCCGCAGATAAATTTGTATAAAAAAGCAGTGGCTAAAATTATGAAAATAGCCGAAAATACCGTAAAAACCACCATTATCAATATTCAAAGAGGGGAAGAAATCCCCATGTAAAATGATACCCTTGGGAGAAATTACTTATGAAATTCAAAGAAAACAGAAGTATCAGCTTTATCATTATTGCGCTCGTTTATCTTCTCGCTACGGCGGTAGGGATAGCCGTTTATCTGCTCTTGCCTTTTCCCGGTTCTGCCTTCTGGCTCAAAATTTTGATTGCCGATATCGTAGCCACGGTTGTCACCTTTCTCTTCAGCGTTATTTTTTCCAACGCCTCCGTCTATGACCCGTATTGGAGCGTACAGCCCATCGTCATTGTATTGGCGCTTTCCGTACAGTACGGCGTTACCCTGCCCTGGGCGCTACTTTTAATTGCCATCTGTTTTTGGGGTAGTCGTTTAACGGCGAATTGGGCGTATACCTTTCACGGGCTAACCCATCAGGACTGGCGGTATACCATGCTGCATGAACAGACGGGGAAATTGTATCCGTTGGTCAACTTTTTCGGTATTCATCTCGTTCCCACGCTCATCGTTTACGCCTGCGTTTTACCGGCTGCGTTCGTGTTTACGCAGTACTGTACGTTGAATATAGGCTGCGTCGTCGGCTTTATCCTTTGTATCGGCGCCGTTATTTTACATGGAGCGGCAGATATTCAGATGCACAAATTCCGAAAACGAGGCAGCAAAGGTTTTATTAGAACCGGACTTTGGAAATATTCCCGCCACCCCAACTACCTCGGTGAAATTTTAATGTGGTGGAGCGTAGGGCTTTCGGCGGTATGCGTTATGCCAGACAGGTGGTATTTGCTCTTGGGCGCGCTCTTAAATACCTGCCTGTTCCTGTTCGTCAGTATTCCGATGGCAGACAAACGCCAGTCGAGAAAGAGAGGGTATGAGCTGTATAAATCGGAAACCAGAATGCTCTTCCCTTTGGCGAAATAATCTTAGATTTTTATTGACATTTACATAAAATAAGCATATAATGGGAAAACACGAAAGTATCGCATATAATACGTAAAAATAGTGCGAGGATAAACGAAAGAGACCTGCGAAAGAGAAGAAAGAGTGAGAGAGTGAAAGGACAGGAGATTTTAAAATGTTAAAACTGGTAAACGTAAAAAAAGACTATCCCGTTGCCGATACGACCGTTCATGCGCTGAAAGGCGTTTCCCTTGAATTCAGAAAAAACGAGTTCGTATCCATTCTGGGTCAGTCGGGCTGTGGTAAAACCACCCTCTTAAACATCATCGGAGGCTTGGATCAGTACACCAGCGGCGATCTCATTATTCGAGGCAAGTCCACCAAGTCCTATAAAGACAGGGACTGGGACTCTTACCGCAATCACCGCATCGGCTTTATTTTTCAAAGCTATAACTTAATTCCCCATCAAACCATTTTAGGCAACGTAGAACTGGCGTTAACCATTGCGGGTATGTCTGCCGCAGAGCGCAAAAAGAAAGCGGCAAACGCTTTAAAACGGGTAGGGCTTGAAAATCAGCTCAATAAATACCCCAACCAGCTTTCGGGCGGTCAGATGCAGCGTGTCGCCATTGCCCGTGCTCTCGTCAACGACCCCGAAATTCTGCTTGCCGACGAGCCGACGGGTGCGCTCGATACCCAGACCTCCGTACAAATTATGGAGCTCATCAAGGAAATTGCGCATGAAAAGCTGGTCATTATGGTTACGCACAATCCCGAGCTTGCCCTGCAATATTCCACCCGTATCGTACGCCTTTTGGACGGCGAAGTGGTGGAGGACAGTAACCCCTACGATAGCACGGCGGAACGCGCCGCCCTTTCGCAGCGTTTAAAGGAAAA
>JAFTRD010000097.1 GCA_017462425.1 Clostridia bacterium
TATTTCTATTGCGCACGAGGGCGAGTTCCCTTGCGGCGAGGGAAGCGTGATTTTCCGCTCGTTTATAGACGAATACTGCCAAGACCTTGTAACGCTCACCCGCCAAGCGACGGGAGAAGAACAGCCCCTTTCGGGCAAGCGTATTATCGTGGACGCAGGCAACGGCGCAGGCGGATTTTACGCTACGAAAGTGTTACAGCCCTTGGGCGCAGACGTCACCGGTTCGCAGTTTTTAGAGCCGGACGGCACTTTCCCCAACCATATCCCCAACCCCGAAAACAAGGCGGCAATGCAGTCCGTTTGCAAAGCGGTCGTGGAAAATAACGCCGATTTCGGGATTATCTTCGACACCGACGTAGACAGAGCCGGCGCCGTGGATAAGGACGGTAAAGAGATAAACCGCAACCGTTTGATTGCCTTGATTTCCGCTATTTTATTGGAAGAAAACAAGGGCGCGTATATCGTAACCGACTCGGTTACCTCGGACGGCTTGGCGCAGTTTATTCAAAGCCGTGGCGGCGTGCACCACCGCTTTAAGCGTGGGTATAAGAACGTTATCAACGAAGCAAAACGGTTATGTGCGGAGGGAAAATACGCACCCCTTGCCATAGAAACCAGCGGACACGCTGCGTTAAAGGAAAATTATTTCTTGGACGACGGCGCATATCTCGTGACCAAGCTTTTAATTTCGCTTGCACGGGCGGCAAAGGAAGGAAAAGAGTTATCCTCTTTGATCTCCGACCTACCTATGCCGAAAGAAGAGGCGGAAATACGCCCGACCTTTACCGATCCCGATTCCGATTTCAAAACGCTAGGCAAAGGACTGATGGAGGACTTGCTGCAATACGCCAAGGGTACGGAGTATATTGCCCTTGCGCCCGACAACCACGAGGGCGTGAGAATGAATTTTGACAGGGCGCACGGCGACGGTTGGGTGCTGGTAAGAATGAGCTTGCACGAGCCTATTTTACCCGTCAACGCCGAGAGCAACAGCGTGGGCGGCTGCGCTGTATTGATAAAGGAAATTTATTCTTTCCTGAAAAATTACGAGTTCCTGAACGTAAGCGTATTTGACAAGTATTTATAATCCAGCAGTAAAATTTTTTCCGTTCGCAGGCTTTTGCGGACGGATTTTTCTTGATTTACGGAAAACTTTACGCCGGAAAGCCCCTTATAGCAGTTGAAAAAAATTTTTAATTATAGTATAATTAAAGCGTATTGAAAAATATTTACGTAATTTATAAGGAGTTTTTATGGCAGACAACAGACAATTAACCGTAAACGCCCTGCGGGCTTTATCCGCCGATGCAATTCAAAAGGCAAATTCCGGACACCCCGGTATGCCCTTAGGCGCAGCGCCCGTTGCGTATGCGCTCTTTCAGCAGCATCTCAAATTTAATGCAAAAAATTTGAAATGGGACAATCGTGACAGATTTATCCTTTCCGCCGGACACGGCTCTGCCCTTTTATATTCCCTTTTCCATATCTACGGTATGGGAATTTCCAAAGAGGATTTGATGAATTTCCGCCAGCTCGGCTCGCTCACCCCCGGGCATCCCGAATACGGTCATACCGCAGGCGTGGAAACGACCACCGGACCCTTGGGACAAGGCATTGCCAACGCCGTGGGTATGGCGATGGCAGAAGCGCATCTGGCAGCAAAATACAATAAACCCGGCTTCCCCGTGGTTGACCATTACACCTACGCCCTCTGCGGCGACGGCTGTCTGGAGGAGGGCATCTCCTACGAAGCCTGCTCCTACGCCGGGTCTAATAAACTGGGTAAGCTGATTGTACTTTATGACAACAACGATATCACCATTGAAGGAAACCTCGGATATACCTTTAAAGAGGATATGAAAAAGCGCTTTGAATCGCAAAACTGGGAAGTATTTACCGTTGATCTCGTAAACAACCCCGATAACACCGATCTGGTAGCGCAAGCCATTAAAAAGGCGAAACAGAACAAAGAACAGCCCTCTATTATTATCTGTAAGACGCACATCGGCTACGCTTCGCCCTTGGAAAACACCTCCAAGTGCCACGGCGCACCTTTGGGCGTAGAAAATCTGCAAAAAACCAAAGAAAATTTAGGTTGGAATTACCCTGCATTCGAGGTTCCCACCGAAGTTTTCGACCACTGCAAAGAAGCTACGGCTAAGGGCGAAAAGGCAAACGAAGCATGGCAGGCAATGTTTGAAGAATACGAACGCACGCACCCTGCGTTGGCGGCGGAATATAAGAAAGTAATGTCCGGTGAAAAACCCGACTTTGCCGCACAAAAGGATTTGTTTGAGTTTGACAAGCCCATGGCAACCCGTCAGACCTCTTCCATGATACTGAATAAAATTGCAGCGCAGCTCCCCTCTTTAATGGGCGGCAGCGCCGACCTCGGTCCCTCCAACCTTTCAATAATGAAGGACACCGATGAAATAAAATACGGCGAGTTCTCGCCTGAAAATTACGCAGGCAGAAACGTGCATTTCGGTATTCGTGAACACGCTATGGTTGCAATGTGTAACGGTATGCAGCTGCACTGCGGCGTTAACGCTTACTGCGCTACCTTCTTTATCTTCACCGATTACTGGAAAAATGCAATCCGTTTATCGGCATGGATGACATTACCCGTATTTTTCATCTTCACGCACGACTCCATCGGCGTTGGCGAAGACGGTCCTACGCACGAACCCGTGGAACAGCTCATCGCCCTGCGTTCCATTCCCGGCTTAAAGGTATTTCGTCCTGCCGACGGCAAGGAAACGGCGGCGGCGTACGTTTCGGCGTTGAGCGGTAAAGAGCCTACGGCTTTCGTACTCTCCCGTCAGAACCTGCCTCAATATGAAAACTCCGGCTTGAACGCTTTGA
>JAFTRD010000098.1 GCA_017462425.1 Clostridia bacterium
CAGCCGTTGTTGGAAAATTCAACTTTGGCAACTGCCAGTGATGTGACCGGTGATGGAGGCGATGCAGGTAGGTATCCAGCGTATCGGGGTCACGCTTCGCATCTGCGCCGCACTTGGGGCATTTGCAGTTCATAAATCCCTCGTGGGAAGCGAGGGGGGATTTTCCGCTCGGTCTGAACTCCACGTCGTAAGGCAGTTCTACGGGCAAATCCTTTTCGGGTACGGGAACCACGCCGCAGTCGGGGCAGTGAATCACGGGAATGGGAGCGCCCCAGTATCTCTGACGGGAAACCGACCAATCACGCAAACGGTAGTTGGTCTTTTTCGAGCCTTTTCCGATTTCGGTAAGATACTCGGCAATGGCGTCTCTCGCCTCTTCACCGAAAAGTCCGTCAAACTTACCGCTGTTTACAAGTACGCCGTCGTCCGTAAAAGGCAATACCGTATCGCCTTTTTTTGCGGCAATTACCTGCGTTACGGGCAGGTTGTATTTCTGCGCGAACTCAAAATCTCTCTCGTCGTGCGCCGTAACCGCCATAACTGCGCCCGTACCGTAGGAATAGAGCACGTAGTCGGCGGTATAGATGGGAATTTTCTTCCCGTTCATCGGGTTCACGGCGTAGCTTCCGGTAAACACGCCCGTCTTTTCACGGGTAGAGGAAAGTCTGTCAATGTCGTTTGCTTTCGCCGCATACTCAACGTAAGCGTCTACCGCCGCTTTATTTTCGGGAGTGGTAATTTTCTGTAAAAGGGGATGTTCGGGGGCTAAAACCACGTAGTTCACGCCGAATACCGTATCGCAACGTGTGGTGAACACTCTAATCTCGTCTTTCTCTTCGTTGTCCACGTTAAAAATAATTTCACAGCCGGTGGATTTACCGATCCAGTTGCGCTGCATCTGCTTGGTTTTTTCCGGCCAGTCAATGGTATCCAAGCCTTCCAAAAGCTCTTCGGCGTAATCGGTAATTTTAAAGAACCACTGGGTCATATCCTTACGCAAAACCACGCTCTTACAGCGTTCGCAAGCGCCGTTCACCACCTGTTCGTTGGCAAGCACCGTTTCGCAGGAAGGGCACCAGTTGACAAGCGCTTCCTTTCTGTACGCCAAGCCCTTTTTATAGAGCTGTAAAAACATCCATTGCGTCCATTTATAGTAATCGGGGTTACAGGTCTTTACCTCTGCCGACCAGTCGAAGGAGGCGCCCATCGCACGCAGCGTCTGTTCCATATTGGCGATATTTGCCTCGGTGGAATCCTTGGGGTGAATACCCGTCTTAATCGCATAGTTTTCCGCAGGCAGACCAAAGGCGTCAAAGCCCATGGGTTGGAATACCGAATATCCCTGCATACGCTTAAAGCGTGCGTAGGAGTCGGTTGGGGCGGAGTTGTACCAGTGTCCTAAATGCAGCTTTGCCGCAGAGGGGTAAGAGAACATTTCCAAAACGTAGTGCTTATTGTCTGCGTTCTTTCTGTCAAAGTCGTGGAAGCATGCTTTCTCCCATTTGTCGTGCCATTTTTGTTCTACGGATTTCATATCCATCAATAATTACCTCCGAAAGTAGATAACTTTATTATTATATCTTACTTATTTTACTACTTTTTTTTACGTTCGTCAACTCTTTACAAAGTTATAAAAGGCATAAATAATTACTCGTTTACGGCATACAATAATTACGTGGAAAAAATTCTCGTGTCCGATACGGGCGAGCATAGCGCTCGCATTGCCTACATTTATAACGCTCTGTCAGCTCTTTTGCCCGGCAGCTCCCTTCGTCCCAAAATTTTCGTGGGTCAAACCCGCTCTGCTATTGCGGCGGAGGAGGCCACTCTTACGCCCGAGCTTTTGCGCTCGGTCAAGGAGCTTCTCACCGAAACGGTTGCCATCGGCTATAAGTACGGCTATCTCTCCGCTCGCCTGCCGCTTGAGCGGTTAACGCTTGAGGACAGAAAATTTTTTCTCTGTGCGCTCATTGCCGCCGACCTTCCCGCCGATAAAAGGTATATCCGTTCCCGTTTAAGCGAGGTTGAAGCGTGCGCCCTGGACGGTTTTTTCTCCTTCCGTCTACAGCCCTTA
>JAFTRD010000009.1 GCA_017462425.1 Clostridia bacterium
ACTTCCAGGGCAACGCCGTTGAGAACTATACGGACGAAAATACCCCTTTCACTCGCATTATCGAGCACAAGCATTTTGAGTTTGGCACACAACCCAAAACGGTTATTTCCCGTGAGTATTCCTCTACGTGGCAGGTGGGTGACGAGCCTTACTATCCCGTTAACGACGAGAAGAACGGAAAATTATACCTGCAATACAAGTCGCTCGCAGACCAAGATAAAAACGTCGTGTTCGGCGGCAGACTGGGGCAATATAAATACTACGATATGCATCACGTAATACGGGAAGCGCTGACGCTGGTAAAAACAGAGCTGGAATAAAAAATAAAAAAGAAAAAGCCGTAGGATTCACATCAATTCACGATGGAGCTTACGGCTTTCGTTTTTTCGTTTTTTCGTTTTTTCGTTAAAATTATCTTGCCTCGTAATACTCGGCTCTAAAATTACCGAGCGCCTGCTCGTGCTCGGGCAGCTCGACTATCATATTTTCAAATACGACGTTGTCCGTACAGCGCATGGCACGGTTATATTCTTCCTTGTTGGTAACGACGAACGTGAGTACGTTACGAATGGAGTAACGTTTTTGGTATTTGCCGTAACAACGGATATCGATGTTGTAAAAGTCCGGCTGGGATATCCAGTTAAAGCGGGTAAAGCCGAAGAGCCAAACGATAAAATAACTGATGCGGTCACGAATATTATCGAGGGGCATTTCACTTAGATCCTTGGTGATGAGCTGTCCGCGGATAATTTCCGGCGCTATTTTTTTGAGCTTTATGAGGTCGAACGGATTGAACGTTTGAATGACGAAGTCCCCTTTATATCCTCGCAGTAACTCTACCACCGATTCAACGAAATGCTTGGCGCCGAAACAGGGTTTCAGTTCTATTAACAGAGGGACACGTCCGTCTACGAATTTTAAAAAATCCGAAAACAGCGGTACGTGCACGCCTTCAACGCCCAATAAGTCGATATCCTTAATTTGATCGTAGGTATAGTGCCCGATTCTGCCCTCCAAGCCCAACAAACGCATGGGATGCTCGTCGTGGAATACGATAATTTGACCGTCTTTGGTGGCACGGATATCCAACTCTATGGCGTAACCGTGGTCAATGGCGTTCTGCGCCGAAGCCAGAGAGTTTTCCGGTATGCCGGGCGCATGGTATCCCCTGTGCGCTATGGGAACTTTTTTTAAGAAACAGTTGTCCAATTTTCTCATAACTATATGTTCGCAATCCCCTACGTGTACAATCGAACTAAAATCGTGAGCAAAAATACACCGCTGGCAAAATATACTTATTCAATATGTATTCTCTCACTATTTTATTATAACTCTATCCGAAAGGATTGTCAATGAATTAATTAAAAAATGCCGCTTTTTTAAGCGACATTTTTCTGTTTTTTTTGTTAAAAGAAACCTTTTTTGCCGATTTTTCCTATTTTACCGCATGTACGGCGGTGGCAATAGAACACACGTATTCCGCCAAGGGTTGATCTGCTTTTGCGCCGTATTCGGCTATAATTTTAACGATGGCGGAACCAATGATAACGCCGTCTGCAAACGTTGCCGTACTGATCGCCTCTTCCGCCGTAGAGCCGAATTCTTTACAAACGGGCGTAGACGTTACCTTACGCACGGAGCGCACGGCGTCTTCGAGATTCATATGAACGGTACCCATGTCCGAAAGGAGATAGATAAAGCCTTTAGCGTCTTTGCTCACTTTATGGATTCTGTTTTCTGAAACAGGGGATACCATGTCAACGACCGTAACGCCGTAACGGCAGGCAAACTCTTTTACTTCGCTATTTTCCTCAAAGGGCACGTCGGGAATGATGACGCCGCTGACGCCGCACTCTTGACAGCGTTTGAAGAATTTATCGTAGCCGTAGAAAAAGACGGGGTTTGCATAGGTCATAAACACAAAAGGTACTTTCCGCTCCACCTCTTGCAGCATGGCAAAAATACCGTCGATACATACGTTGTTTTTGAGCGCGCGCAGATCTGCCTCCTGAATGACGGCAGCCTCTGCAATGGGGTCGGAAAAGGGAATTCCTATTTCAATGGCGTCAACGCCGTTTTCCTGCAATATCTTCAAATAGCGTTTGGTGTCCTCAAGCGTGGGATCGCCCGCCGTGATGAATGCGACCACGGCTTTTTTATTTTCTCTTGTAAACGCTTCTTTAATTTCAATCATACAGCTCTTCTCCTCTGTAACGGGCAATTGCCGCTACGTCCTTATCCCCTCTGCCCGATACGCAAACCACGATACAGTCGTCGGGCGTGTACTCTTTCGCCACCTTGACGGCGTAAGAAAGCGCATGAGAGCTTTCAATGGCGGGAATAATCCCTTCTTCACGGGAAACGTATTCAAACGCCTCTACCGCCTCCTCGTCGGTTACGGGTACGTACTGCGCTCTGCCGCTAT
>JAFTRD010000099.1 GCA_017462425.1 Clostridia bacterium
GCACCCCATTGGAAACCCAGGATAAGGGGTAAGCGCAGCTAGCCTTATACCTTTTCGATATTTACGCAAATCAAGCGGCGCATTTCGCTGCCCTTGACCTTGGTCATGCCCTCGCTCATAATATCGGGGGTACGGTAGCCTAAATCCAGAACCTTGTCTACCGCGCGTTCAATGGCTCTCGCTTCTGCGTCCAGACCAAACGAATCTCTCAGCATCATTGCGCCGGCTAAAACGGTAGCAATGGGGTTGGCTACGTCCAAGCCTGCAATGTCGGGTGCAGAACCGTGAATAGGCTCGTATAAACCGCATTTCGTATCGCCCAAAGAGGAGGAGGACAGCATGCCGATAGAGCCGGTAATCATTGCCGCTTCGTCGGATAAAATATCGCCGAAAATGTTGCTGGTTACGATAACGTCAAACTGCGAAGGGTCTTTTACTAATTGCTGCGCAGCGTTGTCCACCAGCATATCCTCCAAAACCACGTCGGGGTAGTCCTTGGCTACCTCGTGTACGGTCTTTCTCCAAAGACGGGAGGAATCGAGTACGTTCGCCTTATCAATAGAGGTAACCTTCTTTCTTCTGCCTCTCGCCATTTCAAAGGCGATTTTTGCAATACGGGTAACTTCCTTTACCGAATACTGCTCGGTATCCCAAGCGTATTCGCCCATTTCCTCGTCTACGCCGCCGCCTCTTTTGCCGAAGTAAATACCGCCGATAAGCTCTCTGACGATGACGATATCCATACCCTTCTCCGCAATATCACGGCGTAAGGGGGATGCGTGGGAAAGCGCCGGGAACAGACGTGCCGGACGGATGTTGGAATATAATCCCATTGCCTTTCTAATCCCCAAAAGCCCTGCTTCGGGGCGCTTATGCCCGGGCAGAGAGTTGATGAACGGATCGTCCACCTTTACGCCCACAGCGCCTAAAAGCACGGAGTCGGAGGCAAGGCACTTATCCACCGTTTCTTGGGGCAGAGGCTCGCCCGTTGCGTGAATGGCGCACGCGCCCATCAAACAGGGCTCGAATTCAAACTCGTGGCCGTAAAGCGTGGCTACTTTTTTCAATGCGTCTACGGCGGCGTCGGTAATTTCGGGACCGATTCCGTCGCCCGCTAATACTACGATATGTTTTTTCATACTGGATAATACTCCTTATTTTTTGAGCGTCTTTTCAATGTGCTTCATCAAACCGCCGTCGTCGATAATCTCCTGAATAAAGGCAGGGAAGGGTTCGGCTTGGAAGGATTTGCCCGTCGTTTCGTTTACGATAACGCCTGCGGATAAATCGCAGGAAACCACGTCGCCTGCGGAAATATTTTCCACCGCCTCGGGACATTCTAAAATAGGAAGTCCGATATTGATGGAGTTGCGGTAGAAGATACGGGCAAAGGAGTTTGCGATAACCAGGTCGATACCGCTTGCCTTAATGGCGATGGGTGCGTGTTCACGGGAAGAGCCGCAGCCGAAGTTGTCGCAGGCTACCATAATGTCGCCCTTTTGCACGTTGTTTACGAACTCTTTATCAATGTCCTCCATACAATGCGAAGCAAGCTCTTGTTCGGAGGTCGTGTTTAAATATCTTGCGGGAATAATAACGTCGGTGTCAACGTCGTTGCCGTATTTGAAAACTTTACCTTGTACTTTCATTTTTCGTTTTCTCCTTTTCAGCCTTAAAGCATATCGGGGGTGGCAATTTTACCTGCCACGGCGCTTGCCGCCGCTACGTAGGGGGAGGCGAGGTAAATTTCGCTGGTGATGTGTCCCATGCGTCCTACGAAGTTACGGTGGGTGGTGGATACGCAGCGTTCGTTCTCTGCCAAAA
>JAFTRD010000100.1 GCA_017462425.1 Clostridia bacterium
AACTTTATACAAAATACGACGTAAAACGTGGTTTAAGAGATAGAGGCGGCGCAGGCGTGCTGTGCGGACTTACTGAAGTTTCGGAAGTAAACGGTACTAGAATGATTGACGGTGTTAAAACCGAAATTGAGGGGGAACTGTTTTACCGTGGCGTAAACGTGCGTGACCTTGTGAATAACTGCGTAAACGAGGACAGGTTCGGCTTTGAAGAAACGGTGTATTTACTTTTGTTCGGTAAGCTGCCTACGGCAAGCGAGCTGAAACAGTTCACCGAGCTTTTAGCGGAAATGAGAGAATTACCGCAGAGCTTCGTGCGGGATATGATTATGAAAGCGCCCTCTTCGGACGTGATGAATATGTTGGCTCGCTGCGTTTTGAATTTATATTCCTACGATGAGACGCCCGACGATTTATCCATGAAAAACGTACTTTCACAGTCCTTGCAGCTGATTGCGCAGTTCCCCTTACTTGCCGTATACAGTCACCGTGCATGGAAGTATTACCACGCAGGCTCTTCGTTGGTTATTCACCATCCCGTAAAAGAGTATTCCTGCGCGCAGAATATTTTACATATCTTGCGTAAAAACAGCCGCTTTACCGATTTAGAGGCAAAGACGTTGGACGCATGTTTGATTATGCACGCAGAACACGGTGGCGGTAACAATTCCTCGTTCACTACGCACGTGGTAACCTCGTCGGGTACGGATACCTATTCTTCCGTGGCGGCGTCTTTGGGCTCGTTAAAGGGACCCAAGCACGGCGGCGCAAATATGAAAGTTTCGTTGATGTTTGAAAACATTAAAGAGCATTTGGGAAAAAACTGGACGAAAGAAAAATTACAGAATTACCTGTATAAAATTTTACGCAAAGAAGCGTTTGACAAAAGCGGTCTTATATACGGCATAGGACACGCCGTGTACACAAAATCAGACCCCCGTTGTCAGCTTTTGAAGGACTTTGCCGGAAAACTTTCCGTGGAAAAGGGTATGGAAAAAGACTTTGAGCTGTACAATAGCGTGGCGGAAATTGCCAAAGAATTAGTGCCTGAAATACATAAGAATCAAAAGTCCGTAAGCCCCAACGTGGACTTTTATTCGGGATTCGTATACACGATGCTCAACCTGCCGAAAGATTTGTATACCCCCATGTTTGCCGTGGCACGTATTGCGGGCTGGTCGGCGCACCGTATGGAAGAGCTGACGAACGGAAATAAAATTATCCGTCCTGCCTACGCCTGCGTAAAGCCTCGCCAGACGTACGTTCCAATTACGGAAAGAAAGTAATTTCATTGTAAAAAAGTACAAAGTACAAAAGTACAAAATACAAAAGGTTGCCCCTATCGGTTGCAACCTTTTTTCTTTTTATTATTGATAAAAATACGTACGAGATTGGACGCTATTACCGCCGAAACGAAACCGATGGAATCTATCAGTACGTCCGTCGGCGTTCCCTCCCTGCCTGATACAAAAAGCTGGTGAAGCTCGTCGCTGCAGGCGTATAAAAAACAGACGAGGACGGGAAGGAGAAAATATAGCCAACTGTTTTTGAATGGAAAGGTAAAGACGCATACGCTGACGCTGATGCCTAAGCAAAGGTAAATGAATACGTGCGCAATTTTACGGATATGCCGGGTGAGAAAAATTACCGCCTCCGATGGAAAAACGGGGTGTAAAAGCTCTGCCAGCCATTTGGAAAAGCGCTCGCTTATGCCGCCCGATTGCGTTCCGTTTTGCGCAGAGAAGAAAAAGATAATAAGCATAAGCGCAACGGATATTGTCAGAAAAGTATAACGTACGATTGACTTTTTGTTCATACACATCCTGTTTTTAAATTTTTTTATACTATACTATCTTCTCTTTCGTTTGTCAAGCATAGCAAAACAAAAGGCGGTACGGATAAAAATATCCGCACCGCTTTTCAAACGAAAATGATTTTAAATTCAATTACGCTTTCATGCCTTCTTCAACCGCAACGGCAACCGCAACGGATGCGCCTACCATGGGGTTGTTGCCCATGCCGATAAGACCCATCATTTCTACGTGCGCAGGTACGGAGGAAGAGCCTGCGAACTGTGCGTCGGAGTGCATTCTGCCCATCGTGTCGGTCATGCTGAAAGAGGAAGGACCTGCGCCCATATTGTCGGGGTGCAGAGTTCTGCCCGTACCGCCGCCGGATGCAACGGAGAAATACTGTTCGCCGTTTTCGTTACACCACTTTTTGTAGGTGCCTGCAACGGGGTGCTGGAAACGGGTGGGGTTGGTGGAGTTACCCGTGATGGATACGCCAACCTTTTCGAGTTTCATGATTGCAACGCCTTCGGTAACGTCGTCTACGCCGTAGCAACGAACCTTAGCACGGGGACCGTCGGAGAACGCCTTTTCGTATACGATTTTAACCGTTTCGGTGTAGTGATCGAACTCGGTATCCACGTAGGTAAAGCCGTTGATACGTGCGATGATATACGCAGCGTCCTTGCCCAAGCCGTTCAAAATAACACGCAAGGGTTTAACTCTTACCTTGTTTGCGTTCTGCGCAATGGAGATAGCGCCTTCTGCCGCAGCGAAGGATTCGTGACCTGCAAGGAAGCAGAAGCATTCGGTGGATTCGGAAAGGAGCATGGAAGCGAGGTTTCCGTGGCCCAAGCCTACCTGACGGTTCTGCGCAACCGAGCCGGGGATACAGAAAGCCTGTAAACCGATACCGATAGCGGCAGCTGCATCGGCAGCCTTGGTGCAACCCTTCTTGATAGCGATAGCTGCGCCTACAGTATAAGCCCAAACGGCATTTTCAAAACAGATGGGCTGCGTGCCTCTTACGATTTTATCACAGTCAACGCCCTTGGAAAGACAGATGTCTTTACATTCCTCGATGGAGGAAATGCCGTATTCTTTGAGTACGCCGTTGATTTTATCAATTCTTCTTTCATATCCTACAAATAATGACATAGTATTGTACCTCCTCGATTATTGCTTACGAGGGTCGATGAACTTCACCGCACCCTGTTCGGCAGTAAATCTGCCGTAGTGTCCCTGCGCCTTTTTCCAAGCTTCGTTGGGTTCCATACCGCCCTTGATGAAGTCGGTCATCTTGCCCAGAGATACGAATTCATAACCGATAACTTCGTTATCCTTGTCCAAAGCCAGACGGGTAACGTAGCCTT
>JAFTRD010000101.1 GCA_017462425.1 Clostridia bacterium
AAAGGATACGACCGAAGGGGTAGTTCTGTCGCCCTCGGCGTTATTGATAACGACGGGCTCGCCGCCTTCCATTACCGCTACGCAAGAGTTTGTAGTACCTAAGTCTATACCGATTACTTTTCCCATAAGAATTAATCTCCTTTGAATTTGGAATTATTTTTTACATTTTATAATTTACACGCATTTTTCGCCCTTTAAACAGGCTTTGTGAATTTTTTTAATAAATTTTTTTATCTGGTAACGATAACCTGCGCAAATCTGAGAATTTTATCTCCCTTTTTATATCCCTTTAAAAAGGTCTGCTTGACGATGCCCTCCGCTTCGCCCTCCTCGCAAGGTAGCGCCGCAATCGCTGCGGAGGTGGTAGAATCAAACTCCTCGCCCGTGGGGTCGAACCCCTCTATCCCCTCGTCTAAAAGCGTTTTATCAAAGCTCGTCTTTACCATTTCCAAGCCCTGCTTCATCTTCTCGTCCGTACAGACGGCAAGCGCTCTGTCGATATTATCGCCAATGGGCAGAATTTTGAGTACGATATCCGCAATCCCCTCGGCATATTTTTGCGAAGCGGTGTTTGCCGTGCGCTTGCGGTAGTTATCGTATTCCGCCGTTACCGCATACCATTTGCGCTTATAATCCTCGGCAAGCGCCAACGCCTTGTCCAGCTCAGAGGGCTCGGCGGGAGCTTGCGTTTCTGCCTGCGCTTCGGCAGGGATTTCCTCTGTAATTTCTTCCTGATTGATGTTTTCGGTCTGTTCCATTGAAAAAAACTCCGTAATTTTTTTATTTACGTATTATAATGTAAACCGCCCGTTGCTCTTTTAAACACCCGAAAAGGAAAATTTTTTATAATCTGGGAGTCGAGAGGGGCTTTGACCCTTCGCAAGGGTGTGGGAACAGCGTTCCCACAAAATAATCAGTCTTCCGTAAGCAAACGCAGTTTGCGCTCTTACCGCTTTAAGCGGTTAAAAAAACGGCTCTTGAAAGAGCCGCTTTTCCTTTTAATATTAATATTAATATTCTATATGTTTAAAATTATTTCTGGACGAATAACGGTACAAGACCGCCTTTCTGCCCATGACGATGACCACCTGCGCCTTTAATGCGTCGGCAATTTCCTGCGCCATGACTTTTGGCTCGTCGGTTGCGCTTTCCAAAATGGTAATTTTAATCAGCTCTCTCGCCTCCAGCGCCTCGGACAGGGATTTTAAGAGGTTATCGCTGATTCCCTCTTTGCCAACCTGCATAACGGGGTCTAAGTTTGCCGCAATGGACTTTAAATGGCTTCTTTGCTTGCTTGTAAACATTCTCTTCTCCTTATTCTACGAAATCAAATTCCACGTCGCCGACGATAACGGTATCGCCCTCTTTACAGCCCGCCGACTGCAACGACTTGATAACACCCTGCGTGCGCAGTACCTTTTGAAAATACGCCATGGACGCAGGATCGTTTAATTCCACGTTGCGGCAGAGCATTTCCACCAGACCGCCCGTAACCTCGTACACGGCTTGGTCCAGCTTTGAAATTTCAAACTGCGTAATATCCGAGCGGTCGGTATAGATGAACTCTTCCTCGGGACGGATGGGCTCTACGGGCGGAAGCGTGTCCAATACCTCGAATAATCCTTTCAAAAGCTCGTCGAAGTTCTTGTCCGAAATTGCCGCCATGGAATAAATTTGATATTTTTTACCGTATTTTTTCTTGAACTTCTTTAAATTTTCCTCCGCAGAGGGAATATCGCATTTGTTGCATACGATTACCTGCGGTAGTCCTGCCAAAACCTCGCTGTATTCTTTCAGCTCGGCGTTTATCTTTTGAAAATCCTCGATCGGATCCCGTCCCTCGCAGGCGGAGATATCCACCA
>JAFTRD010000102.1 GCA_017462425.1 Clostridia bacterium
AACGACTTTAAAAGGAGGTTCGATATGAAAAGAATACTTGCACGCAAAATCTCCCAAGGAGGGCTATTCCAATGAACTACTTCGCAATGAGGTCCATCGTTTAAAAAAACGTTCCGGGGAAAATTAGCAGAAAAAGGGTTTTCTGCATAGGAGTAATGGTAAGGGGAACGAAAACGAACGAAACCTCCACAATTGAATAAAGAAGGCAAAAAAACTCCCCCTTGCGAACGCCGCAAGGGGGCTACTTTTTTTGTTTTTTGATTGCGTTTATTGATCGCCGTATCGGGAGTTTTTAACCTGTGGGTCAAGGGAGCAAGGCTTCCTTGCGGGTGGGTTGGAGGGCAGCGCCCTCCGCATAAAACGTGGGAACGCCGTTCCCACGAAATCATGAACTTTTTAAGCAATCTTCGATTGCGTTTATCTATCGCCTTTGGCGATTAGAGCGCAAGGCGTAGCCTTGCTTATAAGAGGCTTAATAAATTAGGGGACAGTCGTCCCCTATAACCCCTACCAAAGGAACCACGTTCCTTTGGGATCCTATGACGAAAAAGTTTAATCGGCAAAGTTTTCCAGTTCGTCCAAGGTTAAGGAATAACCGTCTATAAAATGTTGGAAAAAGTACTCGATTTCGGGCATGGAACGCTCTTTTAGGTCTTTTTCAATGCTCTTTTTGGCTCGGGTGAACTCGGCGTTGCCGCTGCGGAGCTCTTCCAGACATTTAATATACGCAGCCAGGCGGTCAGCCGCCTTTACCAGTTTATATTCCACGCTGTCCTCGTCGCTTAAAACGTAGGGAGAAAGCTCGTCGCTCAGTTCCTCGGGGAGCATGGTCAGCATTTTTTCACACGCCTTGCGCTCCAACTGTTTGTATTCGCCGTGAATGGCACGGTTGAAATACTTGATGGGCGTGGGTAAATCGCCCGTCATTACCTCGCTGGTTTCGTGATAGAGGGCGTACAGCACCGTTTTGCTTACGTCGGCGTTGCCACCGAAAATTTTATTATGGATAACCGCAAGCGCATGAGCAAGCACGGCAACGCTTTGGGAGTGCTCCATAATGTTCTCCTCCCGCACCGAACGCATAAGCTGCCAGCGCTTGATGTATTTCATTCTGTCCATATAGGCGTAAAAATTATATTTCATACTATATTCCCCTTGTTTCGTGCGTATATTATAGCGTATTTTTTAAAAAATTTCAATAATTTCTATTGACTTTACACGTTTTTTATATTATAATTTCGGTATTAAAAATAAAATATCCGTCGTGGGTGCTGTAACAGGCTGAGATTATACCATTTGAATCGGCAAGGTAATACTTGAGCGAAAGATTTCGGACTTTTAATCGATAATCAAGAATTCCACGAGCGCTTTTCGTGGGATTTTTTCTTTTAAAACGGCGGAAAAAAAGGAGGTCTTTTTTATGTTTCTCAACACTCTGTTGGCGGAAGAGACGACGGTTTGGTACCCCTTCCTCTTCGATACGCCGCAAAACGCCGTGCGAGCCGTTGCCATTTGGCTGACCCTTGCGGCTTTGATTGCCTTTGCCGTAGGACTAACACTAATAAAGGGCGAAAAACGGGCGAAATTTTTAAAAATTTCCCTCATTTGCGCCATCGCCTATGCGTGTGTATTGGCAATCGTCTCTCTCGTCTTTGGGTTCTTGGAGGACGGAATTAAACCCATTTTATGTATTCCACTCCTCGTGCTTATCTTGACGATTGCCCTGAGCGGAATTTTACTTATCTTTAAACAAAACCGTGTGACGCTGATAGCGGCAGGCGTTGCCGTGGGCGGAGCGCTGGTTGCCGCCTTGGTCTGCATGGGCGTTCACTTTGCCTCGGGCGAGGCTGCGGAGGATAACTGGCTGACCAACGAACAAGTGGGCGTTGCAGGGCTTTGGATAAGCGCCGTAATTTTAATTGCCGCCGTGATAGCCGTTGCCTTTTTGTTGGATAGAAAATCCGAAAAAGGGTTCAGCGCTAAGTCGGTTGCCTACGCCGCCGTGTGTATTGCCATGAGCTTTGCGCTTTCCTATCTTCGTATCGTACAAATGCCGCAGGGCGGCGCAATTACCGTTGCCTCGCTGTTGCCTTTGATGATCTACTCGTATATGTTCGGGACGAAAAAAGGCGTGTTTGCAGGCATGATTTACGGCTTGTTGCAGGCGATACAGGACCCGTATATTCTGCACCCCGCGCAGTTTATTTTAGACTACCCCGCCGCCTTTGCCTGCATTGGCTTGGCAGGCGCATTTTCCGCCGCTGAGGCGCTTGAAAAACTGCCGCAGCTGCAGTTTGCCCTCGGCGCAGGAGTTGCGTGTCTGGGAAGATTTTTAATGCACTTTATTGCGGGAATATTCGCCTTTGGCGCCTTTGCGCCCGAAGGAACGAACGTAATCTTATACAGCCTCGGCTATCAGGCAAGTTATATTTTAGCGGATATGGCGATTGTGATTGTGGTGGGAATTTTCGTATTCTCCTCCCGTGCGTTTGTGAAAATGGCAAGGAGCTATAAACCAACGGTACAAACAAAGGTACAAACGGCGGAATAAAATCCTGAAAAACGAAAGAAAGTCACCCAAAAACGGGTGACTTTTTTCTTTGTTTTATATTATAAAAACTGTAAGATATCCACTAAAATTGCAAAGCCGAAGAGGAGCAAAAAGCCCACGGTGTGAATGATTGCCTCTACCTTTCGGTTGACGGGTTTGCCTCGCACCCATTCTATGGCCGTGAATATGACCTTACTGCCGTCGAGCGCCGGAATGGGTAAAAGATTGAAGACCGCTAAGTTTACGCCGATATACGCCACAATTTCCAAAAACGGCTGTACGCCTCGGGATAAAATCTGCGAAGTAGCTGTGATGGTGGTAACCGGTCCGCCGAGCGTATCCACGCCCAAAACGCCCATTAAAAGCTCGCCTAATACCTGAAAAATAGAACCGGCAATGCGGAAGGAATAGACGAAGCTGTTGCCAACGGTCTTAAAAAAGCCGAAACGGTAGGACGTAGAATAAATCTGATACGAGGGATTGCCGTTTTCGTTGGTAATGACGTTGCCGCTCGTATCGGTCTTTTTGGCAACGCCGAGCGCTTCCCAGAGTCGGTCCACGTCGGTGCTGTTTTCAAAGTCGGTGGCACGGCGCAATTCTACCGTAATATCCATTTCTTCACGCTTGCCCGTTTCTGCGTCCGTGATACGGGAGACGTAGAACTCTACTTTTTCGCCAGCCTCTCTACCCTTGAGGGCGTTCATGAGGTCGTTGGTGAGGAATACGCCCTTACCGTCCGCCTTTAAGATTACGTCCTTGTCCTGAAAACAGTATTCGCTTGCAATCTCGGCGGTAGGGGCTACCTCGTACGTTACCAGCATGAGTTGACCGAAGGAGAAAAAGGAAATGAAGATAACGATTAGCGATAAAAGGTAGTTCATGGTTGCGCCGGCTACTAAAACGATGATACGTTTCCACGGCGCTTGGTCGCAAAATCTGCCCTGCGTTATATCTTTTTCTGACCCCGAACTCTTTTTTGGCGGAACGGGGGTTACTTTTTCGTCTAAAAATACGTCTTCTTGTTCGGGCGCTTTAAGGCTATCCTTTTCAGCCTCATCCGCCAGTCCCTCCTCGTCCTCAAAGGCGCAATATCCGCCCAGAGGAATGAGGCGTAAGGAAAATTTTTCGCCCGTTTTTTTACTCGTACGGGAAAAGAGCGCAGGACCGAACCCAACGGAGAACTCGTTGATTTTAAATTTTAAAATTTTCCCTGCAATGTAATGCCCGAACTCGTGCACGGTGACCATGACGAGCAGAACTAAAATTGCCAGTAATATTGAACCGATATTTGACAGTATCGAAGGAACGTCCAAGAGATTATTTAACATTTTTTATGATTTTTTTCGCCTCCTCTCTCGCCCGTCGGTCTACGCCGCAAAGCGTTACGTAATCGCTTACCTTTTCACGTGCCGTACGGGAAAGGGTTTCTTCTATTACCTCGGCAATATTCGTAAAGCCGATTTCCTCTTTTAAAAACGCATTGACGGCAACCTCGCCTGCGGCGTTTAACGCGCAGGGATAATTGTCCCCCCATTCCCCCGCCGTCAAGGCTAAATCGTAGCAAGGGAAGTCTTTTCTTTTTAAGGGTTTAAAATGAATTGCGCCGAGAGCGGAAAAGTCCAGCGGTTTTAAGTTGCAGGGCAGACGCTCGGGATAGGTGAGCGCCAGCTGAATGGGGACTTCCATGGTGGGATAGCTCATTTGCGCAAGCACGCTACCGTCCGAAAAGGAGACCATGGAATGAATAATGCTTTCGGGCTGGACCACCGTCTGAATTTTTTCAAAGGGCGCATGATAGAGCCATTTTGCCTCGATAACCTCAAAGCCTTTATTTAACAGCGTGGCGCTGTCTATCGTAATTTTTGCGCCCATGCTCCAGGTGGGGTGCTTTAACGCCTTTTGCACCGTTACCCCTTGCAGCTGTTCCTTAGTGTATCCGTAAAACGGTCCGCCGCTTGCCGTGAGAATTAAGCTGCTGAATTTTGCGTTGCGGTTGAAATGAAGCGCCTGAAAAATAGCGGAATGTTCGCTGTCCACGGGCACGAGGTCGACTTTTTTCTCCTCAACGAGGCGCATGACCAACTCGCCGCCGCAGACCAGCGTTTCTTTATTGGCAAGGGCAAGCCGTTTTTTACATTCGATTGCCTTTAAGGAATATTTAAGCCCCGCAAAGCCCGTAGCCGCCACGAATACCACGTCGCAATCGCAAACGGCGTCGAGAGCGCTTTGCTCGCCCGAGCGTAACGCCACGCCCTCGGGCGGTGTGGGCATATTTAAAAGCGCCGACTCGTCTAAAAGCACCGCACGGTCGGGCTTGAAGAAGTCGACCTGCTCGGCAAGGATTTTTGCGTTTTTATTGGCGACCAGAGCGGAAAAACGAAACTTTTCGGGATACCGCCGCACTACGGCGCAAACCTGTCTGCCGATAGAGCCCGTAGAACCGATTAAGGCAATGGAAATCATTTCTCTTTTTCTCCTGTGGGAATGGATTGTGAGATTAGAAATGCTTGCCGTCAAGGCAAGCATTTTCCTTTAAAAATATTATACGTTTGTTAAAATACGTTTATGCTCAAAAGAACGTAAAACACTCCGTAGATGAGAACCGACGTGTACATCGTGCCGTAGATATGGACGAGAATTCCGCCGTGACCGGGTAAAATTTTACCCATGTCCTTGATGTCTTGCTTGCGCTTGATGGCGCTTTCAACCAGATCGCCGAACTCCGTAAACAGCGCCGCGCCCGCGCCTATTAAAATATAAACGGGTAACTGCTCGTAGGGAATAGCCGTACCCACCGTGACGAGATTATACGCAAAGAAAAGTATAATTGCGCCCAATACGCCGCCGACAACGCCGCCGATTCCGCCCACTACCGTCTTTTTAGGGGATATATCCGGCGCCATTTTTTGCGGGAACTTCTTACCTAAAAGCATTCCGAATACGTACGCCAACGAGTCTGCGCAGGGGGAAATGACGAAGATGAACAGCATTGCCAGTACCGAATGTTCGGGGAAATGATTACAAAGCACCATGACGCCGATAATAACCGTGGGGTACACGCACGCAAGCAGCGCGCAGCCCACGCTTTCCAACGAGGTCTTTTCATATTGCAGGACCAAAAGAGAGCATAACACCACGCTGGCGGCAAAGAAGCTGACGCCCATAACCGTAAGACGGTCGTAATTGAATACGTACGTGCTGATGTCGTACGCCGGAATAAAGACGATGGAAAACAGCTGCGCCACCACCCTTTGCGATTTGGTGAGCCGATCGCCCAGCGCCCGAATCATTTCATACGTGCCTATGATAGAGAATACGTATAAAAGAAGGTCAAAGCTCAAATCTCCCCACAAAATAACACCGCCGCCGCTTAAAGGCTGGTCGGGGAGATATATCTTCAACAGAAAAAATCCGATGATTACCGCTACGTAACCTATGCCCGTAATTAGTCTTTGTTTCATATTGCACCTTTTCTCCCTTATACCTTTCCAAACCGACGGGTGCGATTTTTATAGTCTTTGATCGCCTCGTCAAAATCCTCGTCCGAAAAAGCAGGGAACATTTTTTCCGAAAAATACAGCTCGGAATACGCCGCCTGATACAACAGAAAATTGGAGAGCCGTTTCTCGTTGCCCGTGCGAATGATAAGGTCGGGGTCCTTTTGACCTTTGGTGTACAACAAGGATGAAAAACTTTCCTTGGTAACCCTTTCGCCCTTTTCCACTGCTAGGTTTACCGCACGGATAATTTCGTCACGCGCGCCGTAATTTAAGGCTACGTTTACGCATTTTTCGGTAAAATGCGCCGAATCCCGTACCGCCTTTGCCGTTAATTTTTGCACGTCCTCGGGCAACACCGTAACGTCGCCCAACACGCAAAGCCGACTCTTTTTTTCGATTATCTGTTGCACGTATTTGGAAAAATATTCACGAAAAAGCCGGAAGAGCGAATCCAGCTCTTCTTTCGGTCGGGATAAATTTTCCGTGGAAAGAGCGTACACCGTAACCGTTTTTACCCCCACCGAAAAGGCGTGGTTTAAAAGCCCCATCATGCGCTCCATGCCCTGACGGTGCCCGAAAGAACGGGGCAGGAGCCGACTCTTTGCCCACCTGCCGTTTCCGTCCATGATAATACCCACGTGCGCAGGAATATCTGCGCCGTGGCGTTGTGTATCTTGCCCTTTTAACTCAACCAATTTCAGCGCCTCAGATCGTCATGATGTCCTTGGTTTTAGCGTCGATGAGTTTTTCCACCGACTCAATCGCCTTCTTGATTTCCTTCTCGATATCGGCTTCGGTTGCGGATGCCTCGTCCTCGGAAAGCTCTTTGGCGGTCTTCATCTTTTTAATCTTATCCATGGCGTCACGGCGTACGTTACGCACGGCAACCTTGGCGTCCTCGCCGATTTTCTTCGCCTGTTTTGCAAGGTTCTTTCTGGTTTCCTCGGTGAGCTCGGGGAAGCTAAGACGGATTACGTTGCCGTCGTTGGTGGGCGTTACGCCGATATTGGACTGTAAGATTGCCTTTTCCACCGCTTTTAAGAGGGATTTATCCCACAGATTGATAACGAGCGTACGCGCGTCGAGCGTGTTTACGTTGCCCAGCTCTACCATACGGGACATACCGCCGTAGGCTTCTACCTTTAAATTATCCAGAATGTGCGGATTGGCACGGCCTGCGCGGATTTGCGAATACTGATCGCCGAGCGCATTGATTGCACCGTCCAGCTTATCGGAAAGTTCTAAAAACAGCTCTTCTACCTTTTCATTGTCTACCATGATGATATTCTCCTATCTATAATATTTTCAGTTGGTAATAATCGTGCCCATTTTTTCGCCGCAAACGGCTCGAATGAGGGAATCCTTTTCCCCCAGCGCAAAGCACAGTACGGGAATGTCGTTGTCCATGCACATAGTTGCCGCCGTGGCGTCCATCGCCTTCAAGCCCTGCGATACGATATCCACGAAAGAAAGATGCTCGTAACGCTTTGCGTTGGGATTGGTTTTGGGATCGCTGTCGTAAATGCCGTCTATATTCTTCGCCATCAGCAGTACGTCGGCATTGATTTCGCAGGCACGCTGCGCCGCCGCCGTGTCCGTGGAGCAGTACGGATTGCCCGTACCGCAAGCCATGATGACGATTCTGCCCTTTTCAAAATGGCTTAAAGCCTTTCTTAAAACGTAAGGCTCTGCCACCGAAATCATATTGAGCGCCGTTTGGACACGGGTGGGAATCCCCCGCTTTTCAATGGCGTCCATCATGGCAAGCGCATTCATAACCGTGGCGAGCATACCCATCTGGTCGGCAGTGGCTCTGTCCATATTCGTACCCTGCCGCCCACGCCAGAAGTTTCCGCCGCCGATAACCAGCGCTATTTCCACGCCCATTTCGTGAATGGTAACCAGCTGGTCGACTACCTTGGAGATGACCTCGGCGTTCAAACCGAACCGTTCCTTCCCCGCCAGCGCCTCGCCGGATAATTTCAGTAATATTCTCTTGTACTTTGGTTGCATTCTACCGCTCCTTTGCATGGCTTTTCCTTATTATATCATATCTTATGGAAAATTAAAAGTATTTTTGCAAAATTTTACCATACATTTTATTCCCCGTACATAAAAGGCGAAAAAAGGTGATAAAAAGGGGGTAGATTTCTCTACCCCCTATCGCTTTTTATTCTTCTTTTCTTTGTCTTGCCCGTTCTTCCATTTGTGTTGTCTTTTCTTTGTACTTCCCGCTCAATACATCTGCAATAATGGAAAGATAATAGACAATTAAACTCATAAAGGTAAATAAGCACTGATACACCAAAAGAGGAAATATTGTCAAATGAGGACCTTTGGAAAAAATTATCCATTCCGCCCAAAAAACAAGAAATAATATAAGAAACGCAATAATATTGGCTATAAATAATATTCCTTTTTTTGATATTTTATTTTTCATAAAATTTATAAGCTCCCTTGTCAAAATATTTTTTTGGTGTCACCTGAATATCATTGTATCATTTTTATAAGAAAAGTCAATAGAAAAAAATTAAAGTTTTGTCCCAATTTTTTGTCCCAATCGCCTCTTTTGTCCCAAAATAAGGATCTTGCCATATTTTTTAAGAAAATCATTGCAATACGCTGTTGATTATGTTATAGTAAAAAAAAGGAGAGTTTATGAGCAATATGAACGGACGATACATAAAAAATTTGAGAGAATCCCATGGTTATTCTCTACGAAAGTTTGCTGAAATGATTTATGTTTCCAAGTCTTCCTTACAACGTTGGGAACAAACAGTTTTTCCAGACAATATAGAACTGTTGCAAAAAATTGCCTCAGTTTTGAATATGAGCGTGGACGAACTACAAGCAAAACAATCTTTGTCTGATAATCAAGATAAGATCACGAAGACAAAAGAAAACTACGATTTGTCGGAAGAAGAGCTTTCCATGCTTGCTATTGGAACAAGGGGGCTTTAGTATTCGGTTGCCTTATTGTTAGGTATAGTAACTCTATCTTTGGTCGTTGTTCTTTTTCTATCCTTTTAATATATTGCGGCACTGATAGGAGCAATTTATAAATAACGCAAAAAAAAGGAAGGTTTTAAAACCTTCCTTTGATTTTTTCATTTACTTACTCGGCGATGGGATAAACGGAAACCTGTTTATCTTTTTTGCCCGCTCTTTCGAATCTTACGACGCCGTCTACCAAGGCGAACAGCGTATCGTCCTTACCGATTCCTACGTTCTTACCGGGGTGAATTTTAGTGCCTCTCTGTCTTACGAGAATTCCACCTGCAAGTACTGCCTGACCGTCGGCACGCTTAACGCCAAGGCGCTTTGCCTCGCTGTCACGACCGTTGTGGGAAGAACCGGTACCTTTCTTATGAGCGAATAAACTGATTAATATCATTTTTATTTCTCCTTATTTGTTATTTTGGGGTTGACGGTAAATTGATTACAGGGAAATGCTTTCAATTTTTACCGCAGTGAAAGGCTGTCTGTGACCTTGCTTTTTACGCTCGTTCTTCTTTGCCTTGTACTTGAAAACGATGATCTTCTTGAACTTATCCTGTGCAACGACGGTAGCCTTTACCTTTGCAGAAGCTGCCTCAGCGCCTACTTTAACGCCGTTTTCGTCTGCTACCATGAGTACGTTGAGCTCTACCTCAGCGCCTACTTCCGCATTCAGCTTTTCCAATCTGACGGTTTCG
>JAFTRD010000103.1 GCA_017462425.1 Clostridia bacterium
AGCTGTTAAAGCCGTACGGCGACTTTGACTTTGACCGGGCGGTGGAGTTATTTTCCGAGGTCGTGCGCCTCGGTGAAAAATACGCCGACTGTAGTTTCATAGAAACCATGAACGATTCGTACGAAACCAAGGCGGCGGTGCTGGCGGCAAAGGAAAACAGCGTGCTTCCCGTATTCGTCACCAACGTCTACGGCGCAGACGGCAAGCTCATGACGGGCGCCGATCCCAAGGCAATGATTGCCATGCTGGAGGGCTTAGGCGTAGATGCGTTGGGTCTGAACTGTTCGTTGGGTGCAAAACAAATGTTGCCCCTTCTTCCCGTATTTGCAAAATACGCCTCCGTACCCGTTATCGTCAATCCCAACGCAGGGCTGCCCAAAGAGGAAAAGGGTAAAACGGTATACGACGTGGACGCTGAAGAATTTTCTTCGCTCATGCAGGAAGTGGTAAAATCGGGCGCAAGGGTAGTGGGCGGTTGTTGCGGAACGACCCCCGAATTTATCTTAAAAACCGTTCAAAAAACCAAAAACATGGCATCCATGCCCGTAACGAAGAAAGAATTCACGCTTGTTTCTTCCTACACCCACGCCGTGGAGTTCGCAGCAAAAACCGTACTCATCGGCGAGCGTATCAACCCCACGGGGAAAAAGCGTTTCAAGCAGGCGTTGCGTGAAAACGATATAAATTATATTTTGCAGGAAGGCATCCGTCAGCAGGAAGAGGGCGCTCAAATTTTAGACGTCAACGTGGGGTTGCCCGAAATAGACGAGGTAAAAACCCTACGGGAGGTAACGGCGCAGCTACAGGCAGTTTGTAATTTACCTTTACAGCTCGATACCACCAATCCCGTTGCGCTTGAAACCGCCTTACGTCTGTATAACGGCAAGGCGATGATCAATTCCGTCAACGGAAAACGTGAGAGCATGGACGCCGTGTTCCCGATCGCTAAAAAATACGGCGGCTTAATCGTTGCGCTCACCTTGGACGAAAACGGTATTCCCGAAACGGCGGAAGGTCGCTTGGCGATTGCCGAAACAATTTTGCAAGAGGCAAAAAAATACGGCATTGATAAAAAAGACTTAATTTTCGATCCCTTGGCAATGTCCATCAGCTCGGATACTTCCGCTGCGCTCGTCACGTTGCGCTCTTTGAGCTTACTCCGTGAAAGGGGCTACCGCACCAGCTTGGGCGTATCCAACGTTTCCTTTGGTCTACCCGTGAGGGAAACGGTGAACGCTACGTTCTTCTCGCTTGCAATGCAAAACGGCTTAAACGCCGCCATCGTGAACGTCTATTCGGTGGAAATGCTTAAAGCCTATCATAGCTTTAACGCCCTTTATAACCTGGATGAAAACTGTACCGAATACATCCGTTTTGCCACCCAAACGCTTCCCGTTCTTCCTGCGTTGGCAACGGCGGGTATGCCTACTGCGGCTATGCCTGCGGCAACGCCTGTACAGCCTTTAGAGGCAGGGGATAGCACGCCCTTACGTAGAGCCATTGAAAAGGGCTTAAAGGAGAACGCCGGCGTATTGACCGAAGAGCTTTTAAAAACGGTACCGCCGCTCGATATTATCGACGGGGAAATTATCCCTGCGTTGGACACGGTGGGTAAGGGCTTTGAACAAAAAACGGTATTTCTGCCCCAGCTTTTAATGAGCGCCGAGGCGGCGAAGTGGGCGTTTGAATCCATTAAAACGCATCTGTTACAGAGCGGTACTACC
>JAFTRD010000104.1 GCA_017462425.1 Clostridia bacterium
CTGTCCGTAATATCTTTGACCGTAAACGACAACTCTTCGTTTATCGTAAAGCGAGCGCCGATTTTTCCTTTTTTCCCCGGCTTCATCAATACTTCCCAAGTATGAATATCGTGGCGTTTTAAAAGTAATACCTCCACCACGCCGCCGTGCTCGGTGGTGGCGTAGGTGCGGGCAGGGATAACACGGGTCTTGTTCACGACCAAAACGTCGCCTGCGTGAAGGTAGTCGGCAATATCCCGAAAAATTTTATGCTCGATGCCCTTGGTTGCACGGTCGTACACCAACAGTCTGGACGAATCTCTCGGTTCGGCAGGCGTTTGCGCTATCCGGCTTTCGGGTAAATCGTAATAAAAATCGCTTTTTTTGTACTGTATTTTCTCTTGCATACCGTTTCTCCCGTCGTGGGATTTTATAAAGGGAATGATTAATAATGCCCTTTGATAGAAGGCGCGGAGGACGACTGCCCTCTGCGTTAAATATTTTTTATTTATAAGCGAACAGAGTTTGCACCAATCGCCAAAGGCGATAAATAGCGCAATCAAAGATTGCTTGTGAAAGGCTATTGATTCACAGGGCGCTGCCCTGCAACCCGTTCAAGGAACACAGTCCCTTGAAAATCCCACGTTGGGGAGGGGTACTCTTTCAATACGACCTCTCCACTTCCAAGTTGGGAGAGGATTACTCTTTCAAGTCGTCGAAGATGGACAGGTTTCTGACCGTTTTCTCGGTCATGGGTATACCCAAATGGGCGTAACCGCCTTTGAGTAACATTCTGCCCCTCGGCGTGCGGGCGATAAACCCGAGCTGTAAAAGATACGGCTCGTATACGTCCTCGATGGTGTTCGTGTCCTCGTTGATGGTTGCCGCTAAGGTGTCCAGTCCCACCGGTCCGCCGCCGAACTTTTCCGCCAGGGCAAGGAGCAGGTTTCTGTCCGTAGCGTCCAAGCCCAGCCCGTCTATATCCAACTGCTGTAAGGCGTACCGAGCGTCTTCTACGCTGACGATACGGTTGCCGTTTACCGACGCAAAATCACGCACACGTTTTAAAAGTCGGTTGGCGATACGTGGCGTACCACGGCTTCTGCCGGCGATTTCCGCCGCCGCCGACGGTTCTATTTCAATCCCGAGCGCACGTGCCGAACGGGTTACGATTCTACCCAGCTCCTCGCTCGTATACATATCCAGTCTGGCTAAAATTCCGAATCGGTCACGAAGGGGAGAGGAAAGATTGCCTGCCTTGGTGGTGGCGCCGATGAGCGTGAATTTTTTAAGTGCAAAGCGGATATTTCGAGCCGAAGGACCTTTGCCCACGATAATATCCAGCGCGTAGTCCTCCATGGCGGAGTATAAAATTTCCTCCACCGAACGGTTTAGTCGGTGAATTTCGTCGATGAACAGCACGTCCCCCTCGCCTAAATTCGTAAGGATTGCCGCCAGATCGCCGCTGCGCTCGATGGCAGGACCGCTGGTGAGCTTTATCTGCGTGCCCATTTCCGCCGCAATGATATGCGCCAACGTGGTTTTACCCAGCCCCGGAGGACCGTATAAAAGGATATGATCGAGCGCCTCTTTGCGCTTTTTTGCGGCGGCGATATACACGCTTAAATTATCCTTTACCTTTTGCTGCCCCACGTAATCGGACATCGCCTTGGGTCGAAGGACGTTTTCCTCGGCGTCCTCTACGCCCTTGGTGCTCTGCACCAGACGTTCGTCCTCGTAATTCTCGTAATCGTAATCGTCAAACATAACTTACACCTCCCCTTTAACCTGGGTGTCGAGAGGGCGTAACGCCCTTCGCAAGGGTTGTAGGGAACGCTATTCCCTACGTACTGAACTTAAAAAGCAATCTTCGATTGCGCTATTTATCGCCAAAGGCGATTGAAACGCAAACTGCGTTTGCTTACATTGGGCTATTTACGCAGAGGGCAGTCGCCCTCCGCACCTCCCACCAAAGGATCGACGCCCCTTTGGACTCCCTTATCGTTAGGAAGAGTCACATACCGCTAAGCGCCAAACGAATGACGTCCTCTACGCTCGTTGCGCCCTTTTCGTGCGCTTTTTTCACGGCGGTCAGACACTCGTTGCGGGTAAAGCCAAGCCCTAATAAAGCGTTTACCGCTTCCTCGTCCGTTACGGACATGGGCGCACTCTTTTGCGCTTTGGGCGCACTTTCGCCGCCGGCTGACAACAGCTCCTCCGCCGATACCTTGCCGTGCAGCTCCAAAACGATTTTTTCCGCCGTCTTTTTTCCCAAGCCCTTGATGCGGCTCAAGCGTTTTAC
>JAFTRD010000105.1 GCA_017462425.1 Clostridia bacterium
CGTTGCCAGCGGCAGACAGTATGCGAGCGTTAAACGACTTTTTGCGCCCGTTGCCGATAAAATTTTATTTATCGCCGAAAACGGCGCACTTGTCTTTTATAAGGATAAACGGCTCTTCATGGAGAATATCCCTGCCGACAGCCTTGCCGTGGCTTTGGAGGCGGTACGTAAAGAAGACCACGCCTGTCCCCTCCTTTGTTGCGCCGATTACTCCTACGCCGAGGACGATTATCCGCCTTTTGATGCGGAATGTACCAAGCATTACCCGCACTTTAAACGCATACAGCGCTTGGAGGATGCGCCTGAAATCAACTCCGTATGTAAAATTGCGGTATTCGACGACAGAGGCTCGGCAGACCATGCGGGAAAGAGCCTGGCGGCGGCGTTGCCCTCGTTTCGGGTGATTGCATCGGGACAAGTATGGGCGGATATATCCATGAAAGAAACCAACAAAGGAAGAGCGCTCACCTTTGCGCAAAGCTACTTTGGTTTAAAAAGAGAAGAATGTATGGCGTTTGGGGATTATATGAACGATTTGGAGCTGCTGCTTGCCTGCGGACATGCTTACGTGCCCGAAAACGGCTTGCCTGCCTTAAAGGAACGCATCGGGAACGTGATTCCCTCCAACGCCGAAAAGGGTGTAATACAAAAAATAAAGGAGCTTTTAAAGGGAAACGAATGAAAATTTTAGTGGCGTCCGACTTGCACGGCTCGGCGTTTTATGCACGAAAATTGATAGAACGTATAGCTAAAGAATCGCCCGAACGGGTAATTCTGTTGGGCGATTTATTATACCACGGTCCGAGAAACGACCTGCCCGAAGGCTATGCGCCCAAAGAGGTAATCACCCTTCTTTCCTCCCTCTCCCCTGCGCCCTTATGCGTACGGGGCAACTGCGAGGCGGAGGTGGATCAAATGGTGCTCCCCTTCCCCGTGATGGATAAATTCCGTACTCTTTCGTGGGAGGGAAAAAATATATTATGCACCCACGGACATCGGGAGCTACCCGATATGAACGGCGTAGATATTCTTCTTTGCGGACACACGCACGTACCCAAGGCGGAGGAAAGGGAAAATTACCTGTACCTCAACTGCGGCAGCGTGTCCATTCCCAAGGAAAACAGTCCCCATTCCTATTTGATTTTGGAAAACGGCGTTGCCGTTTGGAAGGATTTGAACGGCAAAGAATTTATGAAACAAGCGTTATAGATAAAGGAAAAGGGTTACCCCACGTGCGAGGTAACCCTTCTTTTTTTCTTTTTTCGTATTTTTTATTTTTCTTTAGTTTCTTCTACCTTTTCCTCTACCAGAACGGTTTTTACGGAAACGGAAGCGGTTTTTTCGTAGCAGGCAAAGATAGATTCCACTCTATCCGCATCCGCCTTGGGGGTAAACAAGCTTACCACGGGGACTAAAATAAGGTTCAAAATCATAACCATAGCGCCGAGGTTCAAGGGCGAAGCAAGCACGGCGGGTAAGGTGAACAAGCTGCTTAAGCCGAACTGATAAATCAAATACAATACCATTGTACCCACACCGACGATAAAGCTGACCCAAACGGAAGCGTTGGTGGTCTTTTTAGAATACAGACCGTATAGGAAAGGCGCTAAGAACGCACCCGCCAGAGCGCCCCACGAAACGCCCATCATCTGCGCAATGAAGACATTTGCGGAATGATATTGCCAGATGGCGATTGCCGCCGAGATGGCAATGAATACCACGATCAACCCACGCATAATAAGCACTTGCTGTTTATCGGACATATCCCGTTTCATAACGGGTTTGACGAGGTCCAAAGTTACCGTAGACGAGGACGCCATAGCCAGCGAGGAAAGCGTGGACATAGATGCCGAAAGCACCAATATAATTACTAGACCGATGAGAACGGGCGAAAGCTCGGAAAGCATATTGGGAATAATAGCGTCGTATCCGCCGTTTGCAAACGCATCGGGATACAGACGGGCAAAGCCACCCAGGAAATAACATCCGCCCGAAACGACGATTGCAAAGAGTGTGGAAATGATAGTACCCTTTTTGATGGCACTTTCATCCTTGATGGCGTAAAACTTTTGTACCATCTGCGGTAAGCCCCACGTCCCCAAAGAGGTGAGAATAACGACGAAGCCCAGTGCCAGAACGTCCGGCCCGAAGAAGGAGGTGAATACGCCCAATTGACCGGAAACCGTAGGGTCGTAAACCATGGATAAGTCTTTGAAAATTTCCGTCCAGCCGCCGTTGGACATGATGACCGCCGCAATAACCGCCACGATACCGAACAGCATGATGAGTCCTTGAATAAAGTCGTTAACGGCAGTTGCCATATAGCCGCCGGCGATAACGTAAACGGCCGTAAGTATTGCCATAATTACGACGAATACCTCAAACGGAACGGCAGGGAACGCCATGGCGAACAGACGGGAAAGTCCGTTATAGAGAGAGGCAGTATACGGAATTAAGAAGATAAAGATGATAATTGCCGCCGCAATTTTTAAAGCGTTGGAATTATAACGCTTACCGAAAAAGTCGGACATGGTGGCGGTGTTTAAATGCTGCGACATAATTCTGGTACGGCGACCTAAAATTACCCAGGCAAGAAGCGAACCGATGATTGCGTTACCAAGACCGATCCACGTGGACGCAACGCCGAACTTCCAACCGAACTGACCGGCGTAACCGATAAACACGACGGCGGAAAAATACGAAGTGCCGTAAGCAAACGCCGTAAGCCAAGGCCCTACGCTTCTGCCACCGAGAACGAAACCGTCTGACGTGGTTGCTTTTTTACGGTAGTAAAAACCGATACCGACCATTACACCGAAGAAAACGACCAACATCGCTATGTATAAAACAACGTCCATAAAATTAGCTCCTGTAAAAAAAACTTTTTTCATTGTAACACAAGAGAAAAATTTTTTCAATTAGTTTAGTAAAAAAATTTCACGTTTTTTATAAAAATAATTAAAAATGTTATTCCCTTTTGCTTCTTTTTATGTTATACTATAAAAATTGGAGGCTTTTTATTATGATTATAGATTTCCATACCCATACTTTTCCGGAAAAAATTGCCGCTTCCACCATTGACGCTCTTACAAAAAAGAGCAACACCATTACCTTTTCGGACGGCACGGTAACGGGGTTAAGTAAGCGTATAAAAGAAAAAGGGATTGATCTCGCTATCGTTCTGCCCGTGGTAACCAATCCCCTGAAAACGGATAAAATTAATCAGTTTGCCGCTCTGACCAACGAAAGCACGA
>JAFTRD010000106.1 GCA_017462425.1 Clostridia bacterium
CACCCGAAACGCCCGAAATGCCGGAAATACCGGAAATGCCGGAAATGCCGGAAACACCCGAAGCGCCGAACGGCTCCGGTACGGGTTCAAACGCGCAAAATCCCGTGAGAAGAATGCGTTAAATCAAGTTAAAAAAATAAAAATCGATAAAAAGGGGTAAATATTTACAATTTACCTCTTTTTTTGTGCCCGTCGTGCGTTGCGTAAAATGACAAAACGTGTTATAATAATACGGATATATTCAGAAAATTTATTTTTTTACGGAGGAAACAATTGCTATGGCTCAACTGAAAATCGTTTCGCTGACAAAAACCTATCCCAGCGGTGTAAGGGCGCTTGACAATTTTTCATTGGAAATCAAAGAAGGGGAAAGCATCGCTTTATTCGGCTTGGAACTCAGCGGCAAAAGCACGCTTCTTCGTATGCTCGCAGGACTTGAATCGGTTACGCAAGGGCAAATTCTTTTAGACGGCAAGGACGTTACGGATCTGCCCTCCAAGGAGAGAAACGTAGCCTACGCCTTCCAGAATACCTCTCTCGACAATCAGAAAAGCGTGTACGATAACCTTGATTACGGACTGAAGCTCAGAAAAGCTCCCGCCGCCGTGATTGACGTAAAGGTAAAGGCGGTTGCCGAAATTTTGGGTCTTTCGGATATTTTAAACCGTAAACCCAAAACCTTGAGCGCCACAATCCGTCGCCGTGTTTTGCTCGGCCGTACCGTGGTGCGTGATCCCAAGGTATATCTTTTTGACGAGGCGCTTTCGGGTTTGGACGGGGAGCTGCGCACACAGACGTTGAAGGATCTCGTAAAGCTGCAAATTCATTTGGGAGCTACCTTCGTATACGCTACGGACGATATTGCCGAGGCGCTTACGGTTGGCGATAGGGTTGCCATTCTCAGCGAGGGCAAGCTGTTGCAGTGCGACACACCCGAAAATTTATACGCCTCTCCCGTCAACGAATTCGTCAGGGAAATTATGGGCGTAACGGCGCAGGAACAGCAAGAATCTCAGCAAGCGCAAGAGGCGTAAACAATTATGTTTGAAAACCTTTTGCATGCAGAGGGGGAAGTCACGGGAGGAATCTTTCTACACGTGTTGGAACATTCCCTCCTGGACACGTTAAAGCTATTACCTTTTCTGATTATAATTTATATTTTAATCGAACTGATGGAACGAAAGTCTTCCTTGGCGTCCGAAAACAGCCGTTTAAACGGTAATTTAGGGGTATTGGTAGGCTCGGCAACGGGCTTAATTCCCCAATGCGGCTTTTCGGTTATGGCGGCAAAGCTGTTTGACAGAGGCTTTATCACCGTGGGTACGCTCATCGCTATTTTCATTTCCACCAGCGACGAAGCGTTTATTATTCTTCTCTCCAGCGGCGAGGGCGCGCTGTCTCTGCTGCCCATGATCTTAATCAAAATCCTCGTGGGCGTTTCGGTGGGTTACGCCGTTAATTTCATATATAAAGGGTTACAAAAGCGTCGAGGGATAGAATCGGTTTCGCCCGTACAGGCGGATAAGGTAGACAAAGCGGACTACCGTTCCCGTATTTTCGTGCAAAAAGACAAGGACGCAGAGGAGTGCACCTCCTGTGGCAGAAGTCACGGAGAAAAACATCCTGCGCTCGTCTATTTCGTCTTTCCGCTTTTACACAGTCTGAAAATTGCGCTCTATATCTTTCTCGTTACCTTCGCCTTCGGTTTTTTAGTGGAGCTGGTAGGCGAGGATAAGGTGATAGAATTCATGAATAAAAACTTATACGTACAGCCCTTCATCACGTCTGCAATCGGACTCATTCCCAACTGCGCCAGCAGCGTGGTTATTACGCAGGGGTATCTGGTGGGCGGTATTACCTTCGGCAGCTGCGTGGCAGGTCTTTGTTCCAATGCGGGACTGGGCTTCGTCGTGCTTTTAAAAAACACTAAAAAGTGGAAGAGAAACGTAGCGCTGCTAATCGGTATGTACGTAGTAGCCGTCGTGGTAGGCGTAGCTTGCAACGCCCTGCAAGCGGCGTTTAGTCTATTGTAAACACACTAAAATAAACCTTGTATTCGTATGCAAAAGAGGATTAAAAATAAAAATGAACGTAAATTTTTTAAGTAAACTGGCTGCTTCCGTTCAGCCGTATACGGCAGGCGAACAGCTCAACGACAGAAGTTACGTAAAACTGAACACCAATGAAAATCCCTATCCGCCCGCCCCTAGGGTATACGAGGCGTTGCAGGGGTTTGATATAGACACGCTTCGCCTTTATCCCAATCCCAATGCAGACGTTCTGCGTGAAAAAATAGCTCTCGCCGAGGGCGTGAAGGCGGAAAACATCTTCTGTGGCAACGGCAGCGACGAGGTATTGGCGCTCTGCTTCCCCGCTTTCTTCGATCAAGACGGTAAGGGCGCTTGCTTTGCGGATATTACCTATTCCTTTTATCCGGTATTTTGCGAATTTTTTTCCGTTCCGCAGAAAATCGTGCCGTTGACCAAGGAATATGAATTTGATTTACAAGCGTTCTCCAAAGTAGACTGTCAGGGCTACCTCATCACCAACCCCAACGCTCCGACGGGCGTGGGTATTCCCAGAGAAAAAATCCTGTCTTTCGTAAAGGAGAATCCCCAGAAGCTGGTTATCGTGGATGAAGCGTACATGGCCTTTTACGACCAGTCCGTGGCAAGCTACGTTACGCAGTATAAAAACCTGTTGGTGGTCAAAACCTTTTCCAAAAGTTATTCCTTAGCCGGTATTCGTTCGGGCTACGCCGTGGGCGATATATCGCTTATCGACGGACTTTTCCGAGTAAAGGACTGTTTCAATTCCTATCCCTTAGACAGAGTCTGTCAAGCCGTCAGCGAAGCGGCAATTTCTTCGCAGGAATACTACGCCGAATGTACCCGAAAAGTGGTGGAAGAAAGAGATAGGGTAACTAAAGAGCTGCACAATATGGGCTTTTACGTACCCGATTCCAGCGCCAACTTCGTCTTTGCGGAAAACGAAAAGACGGGCGGAAAATACATTTATCAACAACTGAAAAGCCGTGGCGTTCTCGTTCGTTACTGGGATAAGCCCGCCTTGAAAAACTTTTGCAGAATCACCATAGGCACAAAAGAGCAGAACGATTGTCTTTTACAATCGTTAAAGGAAATTTTAAGCCTGACGGAGTAAGCTTTGTATCATGCGACTGACCGATTTTTCTTTACAAAAGCTGGCGCAGTCGAAATACCAAGGAGAAATTTATTTTTTTACCGCAGAAGAGGCAGGGGAAATGCTTTCCCGTACATATCCGTACGCAAAGTCGCTTTTACTTTTAAGCATAGATACGGCAGATAAATTTTCCCTCTTTCAACAACTCTTCCCCAATTCTTCCGTCATCGTCCTCTTACCCTGCGACGGCGTGGAAAGTCTTTTTTCATTGCCCGACGACGTTTCCTTCGTCACCTGTTTCGGTGAAGATTACGTCATACACGCCGCTCGGTATTTTGCCCACGTGCGAGGTGTTCCTTGCGCCGTCTTTGCTTATAACGCTGTGTCACAGGCGCTTTGTACGAGTCAAGTCAGGGTATGGATCGGGGGAGAAAAAACCGAATACTTTGCAAAATTTTCTGAATTCGTATTCGTGGACGATCAGTTGTTACATAAAGACAGTTTTCTTCAGGCTTACGTCAATACGCTTTCCTTGCGTCTGGCGCTGTTTGAACTGAAATTCAACGCCCTTATTTTGCAAGCGAAATACGACGAAGGGCATTATCAAACGGTAGCAGGGGCAATATCCGCCTGTGCGGAAACGCCGTTTTCTCTGTTAGACCGTCGCCTACTTTTTTGTGCGGCGCTCGTAATATCCCTTTGCGCCGCAGAGGGTTTTCCCTTTGGCGAGCTGAAAGTATTGAGTGAAACCTATTTGAAATTGGGCGCAGGCCCTCTCAGCGCATTTTACGCCATGCAAAAGCTTTCCAAGGCGTATCAGGTATTTTTCAAGCACGGAAAATATCGCAAATACTATACGCCCCCGTACCATGCCCGTATCCGACAGGCTTCGGGACTGTATAAAAAGCGAGAGGAGGAGATAAGCGCCACGCAAAGCATCCCCGAGGTAGAATCGCTGGCGTTATATTCGCAGGTCTTTGAAAGCGTACGCGCTCAATTTCTTTTCGATGCGCAGGAGCTGGTGCGCCGTGCGCAATGGCTGGAGGATAATATCGAGGCGTATAAACCCCGCTTCCCCGTGGAAAACAAGGTTTTAAACGCAGCGCTCAAATATTTACCCGAGGGGAATAAAAGTTACGGCATTACGTCTTTAATGCGAGACTTCGGTCTTTTTGATTTTTAATAAAAAAACAGGAGCTTTACACGAATGACGATCAAAGAACTGGTGCAACAAACCCAAGTCTTTTTGCTCGATATGGACGGTACGATCTATTTTGACGAAACGCCCATCGGCGATATGAAAAATACCTTGCAATCCTTACGCCAAGCGGGTAAACGCTTGGTGTATTTTACCAATAATTCCTCTAAAACGCCTGACGAATACGTAAACAAGCTCAAAAAAATCGGTTTTTGGCAGGAAGAGGACTTGGTCTATACCTCCGCTATGGCAACCGCCGAATATTTACAGGAGTTTTATGCGAATAAACGGGTATATATCGTTGCAACGGACGCCGTCAAGCAGAGCTTTCAAAGCTACGGCGTCAACGTAGTGGAGGAGAATCCGGATATCTGCGTCTTAGCCTACGATACCACGCTCAGTTTTGAAAAGCTGAAAAAAATCAATAAATATATCGTAGAGGGCGCGCTGTATATCGCCACGCACCCCGACGACGTGTGTCCGTCCAAGGACGTATTTCCGCCCGACGTAGGCTCGTTTATTGCGCTACTTAAAGTATCTTCGGGAAAATCGCCCGATCTTATCTGCGGTAAGCCGTACACCACCATGGGCGACTGTATTAAAAGAAAGCTGGGGGTGCAGAGCAATCAGGTGACCATGGTCGGGGATCGACTCCACACCGACATCCGTTTCGGCGTAAACAACGGCTTTCACACGATTTTAGTTTTAAGCGGCGAGAGTACGGAGGAAACGTTAAAGACTTCTCCCGACAAACCCGAGCTGGTTTTACCCTCCCTGAACGATGCAGTTCGATATTTATAAAAAAATTTTGCAAACAAATCACGTAAATAATATTGTAAAAATTTTCCAAGTGTGCTATACTGAAATAAGTAGCAATGAAAAATAAACTTTTTTGGAGGAATTAACAATGATTATATCAAAAGAAGTTGAAGAAATGGTATGCGTTGCTAAGGGTGCCGGCGTTGCCAAGCATGAAAATGCGGCAATTCCCGAAGAAGGCCTTTGGGTGCATGCCAAAGAAATCAAAGACATCAGCGGTTTAACCCACGGTGTGGGCTGGTGTGCTCCTCAGCAGGGCGCTTGCAAACTGACCCTCAACATCAAACAGGGTATCATTCAGGAAGCGTTGGTTGAAACCATCGGTTGCTCGGGTATGACGCATTCCGCAGCTATGGCGGCGGAAATTCTGCCCGGTAAAACCCCTCTGGAAGCGCTCAATACCGACCTCGTTTGCGACGCTATCAATACGGCAATGCGTGAATTGTTCTTACAAATCGTATACGGCCGTTCCCAGTCTGCATTCTCCGAAGACGGTCTGCCCGTAGGCGCAGGCTTGGAAGACCTCGGTAAGGGTCACCGTTCTCAGGTAGGTACGATGTACTCCACCTTGCAGAAGGGCGTAA
>JAFTRD010000107.1 GCA_017462425.1 Clostridia bacterium
CCCATACCGTTTTCACATACGAAAATTTCACCGGCTTTGGATTTAAACGTGACGGCAATTTTATTGACGTCTACTTCTTCGCCCGAATAGCCGATGGCGCAAAGAACTCTGCCCCAGTTGGCGTCTGCGCCGAACATTGCCGCTTTCAATAAGTCGCTGCAAACGACGGATTTTGCCACTTTTCTTGCGTTTTTCTTGGATTTTGCGCCGACTACCTGACATTCGATGAGCTTGGTTGCGCCTTCGCCGTCCTTGGCAATCTGACGGCACATATACGTGGTGACGGCGTGAAGAACTTTTTTGAATTTCTTGAACGCTGCGCCGTCCGATTCGATTAAAGTATTATCCGCCAAGCCGTTCGCCATAATACAGAGCGTATCGTTGGTGGAAGTATCCCTATCCACGCTGACCATATTCAAAGAGTCTTCTACGTCTGCGCTTAAGGCCTTTTGCAGCATTTGAGGCGTAATGTTTACGTCCGTGCAGACGAACATCAGCATGGTTGCCATATTCGGACAAATCATACCCACGCCCTTACAGATAGCGCCCACGTGACAGGTTTTACCGTCCAACGTGAAAGAATAAGCAATTTCCTTGGGAACGGTGTCGGTGGTCATAATTGCCTCTGCCGCATCGTGGGAGTTTTTGCCGAGGTTCTTTATGAGCGCAGGCATCCCCTCTTCAATGGGGGCTAAAGACAGCTTCTGACCGATAACGCCCGTAGAAGCAACCACTACGTCCGTTTGCAAAACGCCCGTATATTGTTCCACCAGCTTTGCCATTCCCTCGGCAATTTCAACGCCGTTAGCGTTGCAGGTGTTGGCGTTGCCGCTGTTGACGATAACCGCCTGCGCATAGCCGTCTGCAACGTGATTTTTCGTAACGAGGATAGGTGCGCCCTTCACGAGGTTGGTGGTGTATACGCAAGCCGTAGCCGCCTTTACCTCGCTTACGATAAGCGCTAAATCTTTCTTGGATTTGTTTTTACGTATTCCGCAGTGTACGCCGCTTGCAGAAAAACCTTTCGCTGCGCATACGCCGCCTTGTACCTGTTTCATTTTATTTATTCTCTCTTATGATTTTTATATAAGTCCAACCGTTTCGTCTAACCCGAGGGCGATATTCATATTCTGTACCGCTGCGCCCGACGCGCCCTTTCCCAGGTTGTCGAATCGGGAGGTGAGTAAAATCTGCTCCTCGTTGCCGTTGACTAAGATTTGCATATTGTTCGTGCCGGTGAATACGTTTGCCGAAACGAAACCGCTTTCCTCCCTGCCCACTTTTACAAAATTACTGCTACCGTAATATTCGTTAAAAATTTCTCTCAGGTCTTCCACGGTCACTTTCTTTTTTAAAAGCGAGGTGAACAGAGGTACGTTAACCGTCATACCGCAATAATAGTCGCATACGTAGGGATTGAATATGGGATTTCTTGCCAAGCCGCATTCGGATACCATTTCGGGAAGATGCTTATGGGAAAGCGTTAAAGCGTATAACCTCGGAGATTCCAGCTCGCTGTCACGCTCTTTTGCCTCGTACTGCGCAATACCCTTTTTGCCTGCCCCCGAATAGCCGCTGACTGCGTGGCAGACGAAAGGATAATCCTTCGGCGCAATGCCGCTTTTTATTAAGGGGTACACCAAGGAAATAAATCCGCTGGCATAGCAACCGGGATTGGCAATACGGTGAGAAGAAGCTATCTTTTGTCTGTGATCTTCGGAAAGCTCGGCAAAGCCGTACGCCCAATCGGGATTGGTACGGTGGGCAGTAGAAGCGTCTATAATTTTTA
>JAFTRD010000108.1 GCA_017462425.1 Clostridia bacterium
CGACGGTGGAGTTTCGGGTGCGGCTACTAAGATTTTGACAGAGGAAATCAAACAGGAAATATTGGATCAAAGTGAAACCGCCCATCTCGGACCTAACAACGATACCGTTGATTATATTTATAATTTCTCCACCAGGGAAATGGAAACGATCAATATTGGCAACGTCATAACCGACAGCGGAGAGGGTATCAATTTTATCGATATGGTGGACGAAAACGGCAACGTAACTGATTACAACGATGAAAAATGGCTGAAACTTGTTCAGTGCATGAGCAAAGAAGAGCTGTATCGTTTACTGTCAGCGGGCTTGGCTCAAAGTTCACAAATCGATTCCATCAATAAGCGTAAATCAATCACCTCCGACAGTCCTATGGGCTTGCAGGCCGGCACGCTTTTCCCTTGTTACCCCATTCAAGCGGCTACGTGGAGTATTGAAATTGCTAAAGATATTGGCGAATGTATAGCGGAAGAGGCGTTATGGAACGACGTTCGTGGCTGGTATGCGCCTGCCTGCAACTTACACCGTACGCCCTTCGGTGGCAGAAATTTTGAATATTACAGCGAGGACGGAACGCTTGCCGGTAAGTATGCAGCAGGGGTAATAAAATCTGCGAGAAAAGGCGGTTTGTTCTTCCAGATAAAACATTTTGCAGTCAACGAGCAAGATACCAACCGAGGCGACAGGGGGAATTTTAAAAACGGTGACCCCTATAACGGACTCTGCACTTACGTCAACGAGCAATCGATTCGGGAAATCTATTTAAAGGTATTCCAGTTCGGCGTGGAAGAGGGCGGTGCGCTTGGTGTAATGACGTCGTATAACCGTATCGGTAATACTTGGTCAGGCGGGCATTACGGACTTGTAACCGAGGTGCTTCGCAACGAATGGGGCTTGCGAGGCAACGCCTTAACCGACTACGCCGGAACGTTTGGTTATAAATATATGAACATGAACCAAGGCTTGCGTGCAGGTAACGACGTATGGTTGCATCCCAGCGACGCTTTCCCCATTGACGATAAAACGTCCGACGCCGCCATTTACTATATGCAAAAATCGGCGAAAAACATCCTCTACGCCGAGGCGTGTTCTTCCCGTATCAACAATCAGCGTTTTTCGGACGGTTCTTCCATAACGGTAAAAATGGTAATTGCGCCTTGGAAATGGGTAACCGCAAGCATCTACGCCGTTATTGCTTTAGGCTGTATCGCAGGCATTATTTATTTCGCTAAGAAAAAGAAAAATTAATATAAGCTTTAAACTTTAGTTTAATGTATTATGAAGAAAAATCGGTCTTTTCAAAGCCCGATTTTTTGTTCTGTTACTTTTAAAAATTCGCTCTTGACAATGTTATCAAAAAGAGTTATAATACGAATATAAAAACAAAAAAAAAGGATTTTTTTATGCGCATTGAATATCACGATGGTTATTATGAAGGCGAGGTTAAGGCTTTCAAAGAAAAACACGGCGCAGGCAGATACGTATGGAACGACGGTACGTATTACGAGGGCGAATGGCAAAAAGATAAGCGCAGCGGCGTGGGGTTGATGCATTATACCGACGGTGAATATAAAGGTGAATGGAAAGACGATGCCTTGAACGGCTACGGTGTATTAAATAGCTCTGAGGGCTGGACGTATGCGGGGGAATTTCAAAACGGTAAATTCGGCAAACTGGGGAAATTGGTCTGGGCGGACGGTACGTATTACGAAGGGGAATGGCTAGACGGCGAACGTACGGGTATCGGTAAAGAAACCTTCCAAGGTGGACGTTACGAAGGTGAATTTTTAAACGGGAAATGGCACGGCATAGGTAAAGTTGCCTAGACGATGGGAAATATTACGAAGGTGAATTTCTGAACGGTAAAATTCTTTCTAAAAATTAAAAATTTTATA
>JAFTRD010000109.1 GCA_017462425.1 Clostridia bacterium
GGCAGGCAAACTCTTTTACTTCGCTATTTTCCTCAAAGGGAATATCGGGAATGATTACGCCGCTGACGCCGCACTCTTGACAGCGTTTAAAGAATTTATCGTAGCCGTAGAAAAAGACGGGGTTTGCATAGGTCATAAACACAAAAGGTACTTTCCGCTCCACCTCTTGCAGCATGGCAAAAATACCGTCGATACATACGTTGTTTTTGAGCGCACGCAGATCTGCCTCCTGAATGACGGCAGCCTCTGCAATAGGGTCGGAGAAAGGAATTCCTATTTCAATGGCGTCTATCCCGTTTTCCTGCAATATGTTTAAATAGCGTTTGGTGTCCTCAAGCGTGGGATCCCCCGCCGTGATGAATGCGACAACGGCTTTTTTATTTTCTCTTGTAAACGCTTCTTTTATCTCAATCATACAGTTCTTCTCCTCTGTAACGGGCAATTGCCGCTACGTCCTTATCCCCTCTGCCCGATACGCATACGACGATGCAGTCTTCGGGCGTGTATTCCTTTGCAACCTTGACGGCGTAGGAAAGCGCATGAGAGCTTTCAATGGCGGGGATAATACCTTCTTCACGGGAAACGTATTCAAACGCCTCTACCGCCTCCTCGTCGGTTACGGGTACGTACTGCGCTCTGCCGCTATCATACAGCCATGCGTGTTCGGGACCGATGCCCGGATAGTCAAGCCCTGCCGAGATGGAGTATACGGGCGCAATCTGACCGTGATTGTCCTGACAGAAAAGAGATTTCATGCCGTGGAAGATACCCGTCTTACCCGTGGCAATGGTTGCCGCCGTTTCAAAGGTGTCTACTCCTCTACCAGCCGCCTCGCAGCCGATGAGGCGAACCTCTTTATCGTCTATAAAATGATAGAACGTACCGATAGAATTGGACCCACCGCCCACGCAGGCAACGACTGCCTTGGGGAGCTTGCCCTCTTTTTCCAAAATTTGCGCCCTTGCTTCCTTGGAAATTACCGCCTGAAAATCACGCACGATAACGGGGAAAGGATGAGGGCCTACCGCAGAGCCTAAACAGTAATGCGTATCGGCGCCACGCTTTACCCATTCGCCCATACATTCGTTAACGGCGTCCTTGAGCGTTTTAGTGCCCGACGTAACGGTGTGCACTTTAGCGCCCAACAGCTTCATGCGGTAGACGTTGAGCGCCTGACGTTGGGTGTCCTCTTCCCCCATAAACACTTCGCACTCCATGCCCAAAAGCGCCGCCGCCGTAGCCGTTGCTACGCCGTGCTGACCTGCGCCCGTTTCGGCGATTAAACGGGTCTTGCCCATTTTTTTCGCCAACAGCGCCTGACCGAGCGCATTGTTGATTTTATGCGAGCCCGTGTGGTTTAAATCTTCTCGTTTTAAATAAATTTTAGCGCCGCCGACAGCCTTGGATAATTTTTCCGCGTAGTACAATCGGCTGGGTCTGCCTGCGTACTCGTCAAGTAGCGTCTGAAATTCCTTTTGAAACTGTGCGTCGTTTTTAAAATGTTCATACGCCGCTTCCAACTCTTCCAATGCGTTCATCAACGCCTCGGGAACATACTGTCCACCGAATTTTCCGAATCTTCCTTTTGACATAAGTTTATTTCACCTCTTTGATTTTTTCCTGCCTTTTACCTCAGATAATAAAAAATACCCTCGGCAATATAAGCCAAGGGCGTAGAATTTACGCGGTGCCACCTTGTTCGGTTCTCTTAATAAAAGTAAGAAAACCCTCTTTTTCGGGAACGAACATTCCCTGCAACGTTACGTATTGCTATCCGTCGGCGCATTTGTACGCCGCCCTCCGCAGTCCATATTACACGGCAATTCTTATGCGGCTTACACCCTCCCGCAATCGCTTGAAAGAACCCTTCCGCTTTTTTTCTGCTTCATCGGTTTGTTATATTTATTTTAGCACGACAGCTTTTTCTTGTCAACGCTTTTTTTGAATTTTTTAAAATTTTTATACCGTTGACTTTCCCGTTTGGCTCTGTTATAATAATATGGAAAAAATAACCTGGGAGGATACGCCGCATGGATAAGATAAAATTTTTAAGCGGAAATACCTTAAAAATTATTGCCGCCCTTTTTATGCTGATAGACCACGTGGGCGTTTTACTGTTGCCGCAGTATAGCATCTTGCGCATACTCGGGCGAATATCCATGCCACTGTTTGCGTATACGTTTGCCGAAGGCTGCCGATACACAAAGAATAAATTAAAGCATTTTTTATTGCTATTTGGGTTGGCTTTTTTGTGTCAGGTCGTATATTACGTATACGATAACGGCAATCTGTATATGAGTATACTGGTTGCCTTTTCGCTTGCTACCCTTGCCATATACGCCCTGCAATATTTTAAAAAGTGCCTTTTTGATAAAGAACGTACGGTTTGGCTGAAAATTTTGTCCGGCGGATTGTTCGTAGGCTCGATTGCAGGAATATACTTCTTTTGCACGGTTTTTGAAGTGGATTACGGATTCTGGGGCTGTATGCTACCCGTATTCGTCAGCCTGTTTGACTGTAAGGATATTCCCGTAAGCCAAACGTTAGCAAGGCTGGACAATCATTATATCAAGTTATTCTGCCTTGGCTTGGGACTTTTGTTCCTTTCGATGAATTCAACCTGGAATATACAGTATTATTCGTTTCTTGCCTTAATCCCCCTGCTGTTTTATAACGGAAAACGGGGAAAGCTGCGTATGAAATATTTCTTTTATATCTTCTATCCCCTGCATTTGGTGATATTGCAGGGATTGGCGTATATCTTATAAGGAGTAAATAAAAAAATGGCAAAAGCAACCACGCAATTCGTGTGCAACGAATGCGGCTACGTAAGTCCCCGCTGGCTGGGGAAATGCCCGGGCTGTGAAAAATTCAATACCTTTATAGAAGAAGTCGTTGCGCCGACGCCGACGGCAAAAACGGCAAAGACGGCGGCACAACTGAGAGCCTCTTCCGCTAAGGCGATTCCCGTAAACGCCGTACAGCGTGAACGCTTGACCCGTATTAAAAGCGGTATGGCGGAGTTTGACAACGTGTTGGGCGGCGGCATTGTCCCTGCTTCGTTGGTGCTGATCGGCGGTGACCCCGGCGTGGGTAAGAGTA
>JAFTRD010000110.1 GCA_017462425.1 Clostridia bacterium
AACAACCACCCCTCAAGGGTGGTTTCGTGGTGCAGGGGGCTTGCCGTTTCCCATAAATGGGAACCCTCGGCAAAGAAAATCCTTTGGATTTTCCGAACCCGATGCTTTCTTCTTTTACCCTTCATCCGCACCACAAAAAAACCACCCCTCAAGGGTGGTTTCGTGGTGCGGATGAAGGGACTCGAACCCATATGGTCGCCCACAGGAACCTGAAACCTGCGCGTCTGCCAATTTCGCCACATCCGCATATTCAATATTGTAAAAAAATAATTTTTACAATATTTTTTTATTTAGTTTACCGTCTTCGCACGTAATATCGTACGCTTTTCCGCCGCAGGAAATGCTTTTTACCAGCTTTCCGTCTACGAATTCCAACGCACAATTATCTTCTATTGCGTAAGCACGGGAGTTATTATAACATAAGATTTTATCAAAGTCAACAATTCTTTGGTTATAATGCGGAGAAATTATTCCTTTTAGCCAATTTAATCCGGGGAATAATGCGTACGTTTCACCCGTGGATTCTTGCGCAGAATCGGTATACATGGTTTCAAACCAACAAATAGCGCCGGCGGACAAACCGCAGAGAAGAACACCTCTCTCGTACGCCTCTCGAATGAGCGGTAAAAGCCCGCTCTTTTTCCAATGCTCTATCATAAAAACCGTATCGCCGCCGCCAACGTAGATAAAATCTGCCTTTTCGAACTTGGAACGCATTTTATCCATATTCACGTCCTTGAATACGCTTAAAGCAACGTCCGTTTTAATATTGAACTCGCCCGTATACGTCTTATGAAAGGAATTGTAGTAAGGCATAAAGTCGTGGCTTGCCGTGGGAATAAACAGACCGCAGGCACGGCGCTCCCCTGCGCGTTCTTTGGCTCGGGAGGCAATGTATTCGTCGATGCCAAGCGTTTCTTTGTTTTTGATTTCTCCGCCGCCAATGGCGATGATGGTCTTTTGCATAATGTAAACTTCTCTTTAACGCTGACTTAAAAGCTCCAGAGCTTGCTGTAAATCCAACTTTACGTCCGTTAAAACGGTGGTTACAGTTTCATGACTCCAATTCATAGTAAGCTCGCTCAGCTTGCTTAAAATTTTCTGATAACAGGCAACGATTCCGTCGTAGGTAATATTTTTATTCTGCGTAAACTCTCTGTCGGCAAGCACTTCCAGATCGCCTATTTCCGAACTGAGCTGCATGATTTTTCCTGGTAAGGTATACTGGCTCAGTTTATTCTTTTTCTGTTCTTCCAACAGCTTGTCCACGTGCTTGATTGCCTTTTGGGTCTTTTCAACGGCAATACCGGTAACGGGTTTTTTGGAGGCGCGCTTCATAATAGCCAAAACGATGAGTCCCACGAAAAATATTCCGCCGTAAAAAGCGTATTGCATAATGAGCGCAGCCGTTTCTTCGGAGATGGAAATTGCTAATAAATTCAACATTTACGCCTCCTCCTTATTTTGATTTGCAGAGGGAATAACGTGTACGTCCAGCTGATCGAAGGGTATTTCGATACCACGTTCACGAAGGTGAGTAAAAATACGTTCGTTGAGGTCGAACTTAACGTCCCAGAACTGTCCGTTTGCTACCCAGCAACGCACGATATAGTTCAAAGAACTGCTGCCGTACTCGTTTAAACGGCACATGGGCGCAGGAATACTGACGATACGCTCGTCCCCTTCCAGACATTCCATGAGCACTTTTTTAACCGTTTCCACTTCGGTATCGTAGGGAACGGGAACGGTAATGTCGATACGGCGCAGGGGCATAGCGCTGTAATTGATGACGTCCGAGCTTAAAACCTTGCTGTTGGGCACGATAATATCCAGATTATCGGGCGTGGTGAGCTTGGTATTGAACAGACGAATCTCTTTAACCGTACCCTCGGTTCCGCCGATATTCACGTAATCGCCCTGTTTAAAAGGCTTTGTGAAAATGATTAAAATACCGTTGGTCAAGCCAGCAAGCGTATCCTGTAAGCCGAGGGAGATAGCCAGCGCAACCGCCGAGAATGCGGCGATGAGGCTTGCCGTATCCATACCGACCGTACTTAAAATGACGATGACGATAAGCACGTACAGAATAATTTTCACCAAAGAGGTGATGAAAGAAGATGCGGCATTATCTAGACGGCGATTTTTAATGGTGATACTGCGAACGATAGACGTAACGATGGAAACGACGATGAGTCCGACGACTAAAATTGCCAACGCTTTGACGATATCTAAGCCCGTTCCAGACAAAAAGCTGTCTAAAAAAGCCATGATAGATTCTACAAACGGCATAGTAAATATTGCCTCCTATAAAAAATTCTTTATTCCTGTTCAGCGGCAAGCATAGATTTGACCTTCATGAGCCGTGTGGTTGCGCCACGTTCGTTTTCGTCCAGTTTCATGACGATATAGCGAATGGTTTCTTGGTACTGCGGAATCATGACGTATTCGAGCGCATTGACACGGCGTTTGTTCTTTTCTATTTCGTCGGCAAGCAGATTGCAAGCCTTCTCCACGGCGGCAAGCTGTACCAGCTTAGGGAGCAAAGCCGAGAGAGCCGAAACCGAATAATCCACCTCCGAGGATACAAAGGCATAGGCGTAGGGTTCGTTCCCCTTTGTTTCCGACTTTACGTTAATATCGGGTACGGCTACGGACATGATCCCCTTTTGACCGCATTGAAGCGTAACGGAGGCGGAGGGCATTAAAAACGCCTCTTCCAGCGCCCGCTCGTCCATGACTGCCTTGGCGGAAGAAAAGTTTGTGAGCGCTAAGGCAAGGTCCGACTCCACTTCTTCACGAAGTCGCTTGTTTTCACGTATGAGGATGCAGAACTGACGGATCATTTCGTCCGACTTATCCTTTAATAATTTGTGCCCCCGAACCGAGGTTTTCAGCTGACCTTTTAATCGGCGCAGCTCCTGACGGGTGGGGTTTACGTTTAACCGTGTCATTAAAACCGATTACTCCTCTTCTTTTTTAGGATAATACTTTTCGATATATTTATCTTTAATTCTCTTGAGCTCGC
>JAFTRD010000111.1 GCA_017462425.1 Clostridia bacterium
TTATCGAAATTCCCACCAACCGCAAGGTGCAGCGTGTAGACGAGCCCGATATGGTTTATTCCACTGAATCCGCTAAAAAGAAGGCAATCGTCAAGGAAATTATGTCACGCCATGAAAAGGGTCAGCCCGTGCTTGTGGGTACAACCTCGGTCGACAAATCCGAAGAAATTTCCAGACTTTTGCGTCACAACGGCGTTCCTCACAACATTTTAAACGCTAAAAACCACGAGCGTGAAGCGGAAATCGTAGCGCAGGCAGGCCGTCTTGGCGCCGTTACCATTTCCACGAACATGGCAGGCCGTGGTACGGATATTTTGCTCGGTGGTAACCCCGAGTACCTGGCGAAGAAAAGATTGCGTGAAGAGAACGTAGAGCACGACTTAATCGAGCAGGCAACCAGCTTTGCCGAGCTCCCTCCCGAAATAGAAGAAATCCGTGAGCGCTATAACAAGTGGTACGCCGAATACAAAGCGCAGACCGATAAGGAAAAGGAAGACGTTATTACTGCCGGCGGTCTTTGCATTATCGGTACCGAGCGTCACGAATCCCGCCGTATCGACAACCAGCTCCGTGGCCGTGCAGGCCGTCAGGGCGACGTGGGTCTTTCCGTATTCTTCCTGTCTTTGGAAGACGATCTGGTCAAGCGTTTCGGCGGCGAATCCATGAAGCGTATTTACGAAATTTTCAAAGTGGATGAAGATACCTGTTTACAGTCGAAAATGGTAAGTAAAGGTATAGCCAACGCACAGAAGGTTATCGAAGGCAAAAACTTCGGTATTCGAAAGAACGTTCTCCAATACGACGAGGTTATGAACGAACAGCGTAAAATTATTTACGCCGAACGTATCAAGCTGTTAAAGGGTGAAGATGCGCACGAACAGGTGCTTAAATATATCAGAGAATACGTTGAAGACACCATTAAGGGTGCAGTGAACGTCAACGAAATGCCCGAACTTTGGGACGAAGACGCTTTGAATAAGGCGCTGGAAAGACGTTTAATCCCCGCAGGCTCCAATTATATTACCAAGGAAAAGCTGGAAAAATGGGATTACGAACTGGCGGTCGACAAAATCACCCAAAAAACTAAAAACGAATATGAAAAGAAGAAAGAAGCGTACGACAACGCCGCAGCAGAGGGCGTGTACAGACTTCCTTTCGCTCGTTTTGCCGACTGGGAACGCAGCGTTCTTTTGACGGCGGTAAACTCCAGCTGGATCGACCATATCGACGCTATGGATCAGCTCAGAAAGGGTATCGTCCTGCGTGCTTACGGTCAGAATGACCCCGTCATTGCCTATAAGGTAGAAGGTCATCAGATGTTTGAGGATATGGTATCTCGAATTCAGCGCTTTACCATCACCAGACTGTTAAAAACCGAATGGGTATTCGAGCAGCCCAAGGTACCCGAAGCCGGGGAAATGATGCCTACCTTCCATAGACCTGCGCCTGCTCCTGCTCCCAAGGCAGAACAGCCCGTTGCCGAAAAACCCGCCGCCCCCACAGCGGAAGAAACTGCGCCGGTAGCGAAAGAATCCGCACCTAAAGCAGAGCCCGCACCCAAAGCGGAAAAACCTGCGCCCGTTTTCCCCGTGAAAGAGGAAGGAGGCGTTGTGGATATGAGCAAATTACAAACCAACATAGGGAACGGTCCTCAGCGTCCCGCAAAAGCCAAGGCAAAGATAGGTCCGAACGAACCTTGTCCTTGCGGCAGCGGTAAAAAGTACAAGAAATGCTGCGGTAAAAACAGCTAATTGTAAAAGGTGAAAAAAATCTCCGGAAAAATTTTCTTTTCGGAGATTTTTATAACTCATTCCCGTAAAATATTTTTAACTTTAAAGGAACGTTTATTTATGTTTAAAGCAGACGATTACAGATTACGCATCAAATCGCTCACCGAAACGTTGGATGAAGCGGCGTATGCGTTGGATATAGAAAACCAGAAACTCCGCCGAGAGGAAATTTTAGCCCAGCAGCAGAAGGAAGAGGTCTGGAATAATTTAGAGCTTTCCGCCAAGCTCGGCAGAGAGCTTTCGGTGATAGAAAATAAGATTCACGTTGTAGAGGACAGCCGAAAGGCGATCACCGATGCCGCCGAAATTATCGACCTCATTGAAGAAACGGGCGAGGAAGATTTAATCGCCGAATTGGACGAACTACTGAAAACGGCGGAAGAGGAAATTGAAGAAACCCGTATCCGTGCGCTGTTGCGTGGTAAATACGACACGTCCAATGCGCTTTTATCCCTTCATTCGGGCGCAGGCGGCACGGAGGCGTGCGACTGGACGAGCATGCTGTACAGAATGTATTGCCGCTATTGCGAAGGTATGGGCTTTAAGGTTTTTGAACTGGACCGAGAAGCCGGTGACGAGGCGGGCATCAAGCGTGTAGACTTTCGTGTGGAAGGCGTCAACGCCTACGGATTTTTAAAAGCAGAAATGGGCGTACACCGTCTGGTGCGTATTTCCCCGTTTGACTCGAACAAGCGCCGTCATACTTCTTTTGCCTCCTTAGAGGTCATGCCGCAGGTAGAGGATAACGACGAGGTGCAGATAGACGAAAAGGAGATTCGTATCGACATCTACCATTCGGGCGGTGCAGGCGGTCAGAACGTAAACAAGGTTGCCACCGCCGTACGTATCACGCACTATCCTACGGGTATCGTGGTACAGTGTCAAAACGAGCGTTCGCAGCTGCAGAACAAGGAAATGTGCTTTGAGATGCTCCGAGCCAAGCTTTTAGAGAAGAAAATTCAGGAACGCCAGGCAGAGGACAACGCTTTAAAGGGCGACGTAAAGAAGATCGAGTGGGGTTCACAAATCCGTTCTTACGTATTCTGTCCTTACACCATGGTCAAAGACCACCGCACGGGTTATGAAAAGGGCGACGTGCAGTCGGTTATGGACGGTGAAATTCAGGAATTTATCATCGACTATCTGAAAAAAGTTTAACGAATATAGTATTATTATGTATTTTGATTCTTTGAATAAAACAATAAAAGAAGAACCTGTCATTTTGGGTATAGAATCCTCTTGCGACGAAACGGCGGCTTCAATCATCCGTGGTCGCAAAGTTCTTTCGGATGAAATCGCCTCCTCGGCAAACGTACAGGCAATTTACGGCGGCGTCGTACCCGAAATTGCCTCCCGTGCGCACACCGACGTCATCGATTTAGTGGTCAAAAACGCCGTTCAAAAGGCTGGCTTGACCTTGCGGGATATAGACGCCGTGGCAGTTACCTACGGCGCAGGTCTTTTGGGCGCGCTGCTCGTTGGACTTTCCTACGCCAAGGCGCTCGCCTACGGTTTGAATATACCGCTCATCGGGGTTAATCATATCCGAGGGCATCTGGCGGCGGCGTATTTGGTAGAGCCTACCTTACGCCCTCCCTTCGTAACTTTGCTTGCCAGCGGCGGACATACGGCAATTTTATACGCCGAAAGCGAGGAAAAATTTAAAATTTTGGGCGCTACGTTGGACGATGCGGCAGGGGAAGCGTTTGATAAGGTTGCCCGTATTTTATCCTTGCCCTATCCCGGCGGCCCGAACATAGAAAATTTAGCCAAGAAAGGGCAAAACACGGTACCCATGCCCAAGATGTTGCACGGCGACGGGGGACATAACTTCTCTTACAGCGGCTTAAAAACTTCGGTCATAAACTATTGCCACACTAAGGAAATGAAAGGGGAGCCATACGATAAAGCGGACGTAGCCTGTTCTTTCCAATGCGCTGCGCTGGACGTTTTAGTGGAAAAGACCTTAAAAGCGGCAAGAGAAAAGAAAGTAACGACGATCACCGTTGGCGGCGGCGTGGCGGCAAACGGCTATCTTCGTGAAAAATTACAAACGGCGTGCGAAAAAGAAAACCTGCATCTCGTGCTACCGCCCAAACGCTACTGCACGGATAACGCAACTATGATTGCAAGCGAAGGTTTGATACAGTATAAAGCCGGTAATTTTGCGAATTTAAATTTAAACGCCAAGGCTAGTATTCCTTTGAAATCGGGATTATAAAGAAGAAAAAATGCGACCCAAAAGGTCGCATTTTTTAAATTATATTTTCATATTCTTCGTAAAGTGCGTCCGTACGGATTTTTATTTCCTCCAAGCGGTCGCATTTTTCCTTCAATAAACGGAAATCTGCCGTCACAGCGGGGTCGGCAAGCGCTGTGGAAAGGGCGGCTTGCTCCGCCTCCAGTTCGGTAATCTCCTTTTCAATCTCCCGTATCCGTTGCCGTTTTTTCGCCTCCTCCGCGCGAGCCTGTTTGCCTTTAAAGCCATCGTTGTTTTTAGCGTTATTCTCGGGCGTGGGTACGTCTTTTTTCGCCTCCGTAAGTTTTCTCTCGGCAGATAGATATTCCTCGTAGCTGCCTTTAAACTCGGTCATGCCTCTCTCGTCCAGCTTTATAATTTTATCGGCAAGCGCGCGGATAAAATATCTGTCGTGCGATACGAATAACACCGTCCCGTCAAACGCCTTTAAAGCCTCCTCCAAGCTCTCTCTTGCCGCTAAATCCAAATGGTTGGTCGGCTCGTCCAAAACCAAAAAATTCCCGTGCTCCGCCTCAAACACCGCCAACGCCAATTTTGCCCGTTCTCCGCCCGAAAGAGCGGAAACTTTTTTATCCATATCCTCGGCGGTTAATCCTGCGCGGGCAAGCGCAGCCCGTATATCCGTCTGCGAAGAGAGTACGTGTCGCCCCCACAGTTCATTCAATACGTTATTGGAAAGGTCTAAGTTATTATTCTCCTGGTCGTAATAGGCAATCTTCACCAAGCGTCCCAAGGTAATTTCCGCTCTTCCGCCCCGAACGATCTCTCTGATTAAAGTGGATTTTCCCGTACCGTTGTCGCCCACCAGAGCGCATTTTCCCCACGCCGCACGTTGGCGTTTCCGTTGGAAAACAAGGTCTTTTCGCCTGCTTTTAAGGTCAAATTTTCCATTCTCAACACGTTCTCGTACGGTTTTTCCCCATAGGTAAAACGAAACTTGGGTGGGGGAGTTACGGCTACGGGCTTTTCAATACGCTCCATCTTTTCCAACGCCGTACGTCTACTCTGCGCCATCTTGGTCGTGGAAGCGCGCACCAAATTTCGGTCCACGTACTCCTGCATATGCGCAATCTGTTCCTGCTGTTTTTCGTATTCCTTCCACTGGGCTGCCACCCGTTCGGCCTTTAAAATTTTATACTTGGAATAGTTTCCCTTATACTCACTCAGGCGTTTGTTTTCCAACTCCGCAGTTTTGGTAACAATCTTATCCAAAAAATATCTGTCGTGCGATACGACGAGCAGCGCCCCCTTATAAGAGGCAAGGTATTCCTCCAACCAGAAAAGGGTCTTTACGTCTAAATGGTTGGTCGGCTCGTCCAAAATTAACAAATCGGGCTGTTCCAATAAAAGCTTACAAAATTTCAGCCGAGTTTTTTCTCCGCCCGACATCGTGTGTATAACCTGGTTATACTCCTTTTCAAACCCCATACCGTTGAGCACGGTCTTAATCCGCACCTCATAGTTATACCCGTCGGTAGCGGCAATGAATTTATTTAACCGTTCGTATTTTGCGGATAGGGCAATAAATTCTTCTCCCTGTTCATTCAAAGCGGCAATTTTCAGCTCGGTTTCCCGTAAGCTTGCAATCGCCTCTTCCTCTTTTATAAAAATGGAACGCATCTCCTCAAACACCGTCTTGTTTGAATCGAATCCGCCCGTCTGTTCCAAGTATCCAATGCGTATACCGTTTTTAATAAACACGTTTCCTTCGTCGGGTGAAAGCTGTCCCAAAATCAATTTTAAGAGCGTGGTCTTACCCTCGCCGTTTCCGCCGATCAGCCCCACTCGCTCGCCTTCGGAAACGGCAAAATTTACGTCCTCAAACAAAATTTCGCCCTGGTATCCGAACCGTATCTTTTCCAATGCCATCAACATAAATAATTTTCTCCGTAAATGCGTATACTTCGGTTACTATGTCCCGTCTTTCCCTACAAAAAATCCGTGAATTAGAGGAACGCTTAACCTACGCCTCTCCCGCCGAATGCGCCAAGCTCACCAAAAAATTAGTAAAACTCAAAACCGAGCTTGCCTGCGGTAAAGAATAAAACAATAAAAGAATAAAAACAGACAACGCTTAATAATCCCATTTAGGAATAAACGCTCTATCGGCAGACTCGCCGTCCTGTAAAAATACGTTCTTTAAATCGCAATCGAGAACGCAGGATAATACCTGTTCATATTCCCTTGCGGTAATTTTTCTCTTCAATTCGGGGTATTTTTCGATATTGCCGAAAGGGGTGTACTGTCGCATCAGGGAGAAGTATACCGTTTCGGGCAAATTTTCCTTCACCCACCGCACGATTTTCACGCTGTCCTGTGCGCATAGCGGTAAAATAAGATGCCGTACGATACAGCCCGAAAGTATCTTTCCGTCCGCTCGGAGCAAAAGAGGCTTTTTCGCCATAAAGGAAACAGCCTCGGCGGCGTATTGAAAATAATCCTCTCTGCCCGTATACCGCTTGGAGAGGGCTGGGGAGTAAAACTTCAAATCAGGCAAGTATATATCCACGTAGCCGTCAATCATTTTCAGGGTATCCATTTTTTCATACCCGTGCGAATTATATACGACGGGGATTTTCGGCTTATAAATTTCCAAAGCCCGTACGATGGGCGCAACCACGTGCGAAGGGGTTACCAAA
>JAFTRD010000112.1 GCA_017462425.1 Clostridia bacterium
AGCCCTTAAAAAGTAAATGGGATAAGATTATTTCCTATATCCCACCCGACTTTTCTTCCTTGGAGATGGAACGCTTTATGCAATACCTCGTAGACGGCAACAGGGGAAGGATATACGTAAAGGCGGGGGAGGTGTACGATGAAAAATACCGCCTCTGCCGTCGCAGCCAGCTCGTAGGTGCGGAGGAGATGAATCTGGAAACGGAAATTCTGCTTTCGGGCGCCAAAGAAGTGCGTATTTTTCAGCCGCTTTCGCAAAATTCTATCCTTTTTTTACGCAAATACTACGGTGAACACGCAGTTTTTTAGGGAAATTATGAAATAAAACAGTTGACAATCTTCTTTGGCGGTGTTACAATAAAAGTACTTAAAGACAAGTAGCCCAAACTTCTTTCAAAGAGAGCCGCAGGCGGTGTGATTGCGGTAAAGGGGAATGATAAGCGAAACCGCTTTATTTTATACAATTTCACACAAAGAGCGGCGTAAAATTTAAAATTTACGCAATTAAGGTGGAACCACGCAACAAAACAAGAATGAAAGCGTCCTTAAATTACCGTTTACAAGCGGTTGTTTAAGGATTTTTTTATATATTTCAAGGAGGAATCATTATGAATATCAGTTTAAAAAACGGCGATACGTTATCGTTAACCGAAAACGCTACCTGCGCTTTGGCTGCGGCAGCAATTTCCGCCGGCTTGGCAAGAAACGCCGTAGCGGCTAAGGTCAACGGCGTTACGGTCGATTTATCCACCGTCTTAAAAGATGGTGATTCTCTGGAAATTCTTACCCTGAAGGAAAGCGAGGGTTTAAGCGTTTACCGCCACACCTGCGCGCACGTTCTGGCGCAGGCAATTAAAACCATTTACCCCACTTCAAAGCTTGCCATCGGTCCTACGATTGAAAACGGTTTTTATTACGATATCGATTTCTTAACCCCCATCACGCAGGACGATTTGGTGAAAATCGAAGCGGAAATGGCAAAAATCATCAAGAGTGATCTGCCCTTGGAACGTTTTACTCTGCCCAGAAACGAGGCGTTGGCGCTCATGTCCGAGTACGAGGAAAAATACAAGGTAGAGCTCATTCAGGACCTCCCCGAAGATTCGGTGATCTCTTTTTATAAACAGGGCGGCTTCGTTGACCTGTGCCGTGGTCCGCACTTGCCCTCTACGGGTAAAATAAAAGCGTTTAAGCTCACCTCCATTGCAGGCGCTTACTGGCGTGGCAGTGAAAAGAATAAGATGCTTACCCGTATTTACGGTACGGCGTTCCCCAAGAAAGCGGATATGGACGCATATTTCACCATGCTCGAAGAGGCTAAGAAGCGCGACCATTTAAAACTCGGCAGAGAGCTCAAGCTGTTCTCCTTCATGAACGAAGGCAGAGGCTTCCCGTTCTTCCTGCCCAACGGTATGATTTTAAAGAATACGTTGATCGATTATTGGCGTCAGATCCACAGAAGAGAGGGGTACGTGGAAATTTCCTCGCCCATTATGCTTACCCGTAATTTATGGGAAACCTCGGGTCACTGGGATCACTATAAGGACAATATGTATACCACCAAAATCGACGAGGAAGATTACGCTATCAAGCCTATGAACTGCCCCGGCGGTATGTTAGTGTATAAATTAGAGCCCAAGAGCTATAAAGATTTACCCCTTCGTATGGGCGAGCTCGGTCTGGTGCACCGCCACGAAAAGTCAGGTCAATTACACGGCTTGATGCGTGTCAGATGCTTCACGCAGGACGACGCTCATATCTTTATGACTCCCGATCAGATCCGAGATGAAATCA
>JAFTRD010000113.1 GCA_017462425.1 Clostridia bacterium
AAAGTAACAAGCTATGATACAATAGTAGAGTACGATATTATCTTAAGGGGTTACGTTTTACAATTCTTTAACATTTTTTAAATCAAAATGCAATCTTTCCATGATATAATGATAAAAAAAAGGGGGTATATTATGACCAAAATACTGGTAGCGGAAGACGACAAAGCGCTGAACGGACTGGTTTCGGCGTATCTTAAAGATAACGGCTATGCGGTTACGTCCTGTAAAAACGGCGCCGAGGCGTATTCTGCTTTGGAAAACGATACGTTCGATATGCTCCTCACCGATATTATGATGCCTGAGATGGACGGTTTTACGCTGGCGGAACGGGTAAGGGAACGGGATAAGCGTATCCCCATTCTATTTTTGACGGCGAAGGACGATAAAATCTCCAAACAGTTCGGCTATAAGCTTGGCATAGACGATTACGTCGTTAAACCCTTTGATATAGACGAATTAATTCTTCGCATCGGCGCAATTTTACGCCGTGTGGGCATTGCCGCAAACAAAGAGCTGATTGCCGGCAATTTAAGGATGAACCAAGAAGAACACACCGCTTATCTCAACGGTGACGAGCTGCCGCTCACGGTCAGGGAATTTGATTTACTCTTCAAGCTCTTATCTTTTCCGAAAAAGACGTTCACCCGTTCTCAGCTGATGGACGAGTTTTGGGATTACGATTCCTCTGCGACCTCCCGTACGGTGGACGTATATATGGCAAAACTGCGTGAAAAAACGTCCGCTTGCACGGGCTTTGAAATTGTCACCGTGCACGGCTTGGGCTATAAGGCGGTGCTTCGATGAAAAAGCAGCAGAGAAGAAAGGGAAATTCCTTTTTCGCCTATTTTATTTTTTTCCTGCTTATCGCCACCACCGTAACGGTTGCCATGTTCATTTTCGGCTTTGTGAATGAAAGAAGCGAGGGGGATATGCGCATCGTATCCTTAGTGATGATGCTGGTCATTCTCTTTTTATCTCTCATCTGTACGGTAATAGACGCCGCGCGCCGACGTATCACGGTAGAGCGTCCTTTGCGTAAAATTTTAAACGCCACGGATAAAATAGCCTCGGGCGATTTCTCCGTACGGCTGAGGGTAGCGCACTCGTATCATCGCTACGACGAGTTCGATTATATCATGGAAAATTTAAACCGAACGGCGGCGGAGCTGTCCAAGACGGAAATGCTCAGAAACGATTTTATTTCCAACGTTTCGCACGAGCTGAAAACGCCGCTTACCGTGATTCAGAGCTACGCCGCTTCCCTGCAAAAAGAGAATATTCCCGAAGACACACGTAAAAAATACGCCGCCACACTGCAAGAGGCGGCAAAGCGTTTAAACGATTTAGTCGTCAATATTCTTCGGCTGAACAAACTGGAAAATCAGGCGATTCAGCCCGAAAGGGAGGAAATAAAACTGGACGAGGAACTGGCGCAGACTGTTTTGCGCTACGAGGAATTAATTGACGCCAAGAAATTAATTTTAGACTGCCGTTTAGACGAGGTGACGATATACTCTTCCCCCAGTCTTTTGGAATTGGTCTGGAACAATCTTCTCTCCAACGCCGTCAAGTTCACCGAGGAGGGCGGAGCAATTTCCGTTACGCTTCAAAAGCAGTCGGGCAAGGCAGTGGTAAAGGTATCGGATACGGGTTGCGGCATTTCCAAAGCTACGGGCGAGCATATCTTTGAAAAGTTTTATCAGGGCGATACCTCCCACGCCCGCGAGGGCAACGGCTTGGGCTTGGCGCTCGTAAAAAAGGTAATCGATCTCATCGGCGGAGAAATTCGAGTGGAGAGTGAACTGGGTAAGGGGACTACGTTTACCGTATTACTCCAAGAGGACTTGGCATGAGCGAAAACGGTAATAATAAAAATAATTTTTTCCATTGGTTTCTCCAACCGCCGTTTTGGTTCATTTTGCTTATCTACGTCCTTACAATTTTTTTCTGCGTGGGAGCAATACTCATTCTAACGATTGAATACGAAGGCACGTGGTTAGAAATTTTGGCGTACGTACTCTTTGCTCTCGCCGCCACAACGCTCGGCTATTCGGTATACACTACTATCCGCATTGCAGGAAAAGTAAAGAGCGGTTTTATAGCTTGGGCGGAAAAATACGAGTTTACCGTTCGTCTTTTGCACGATTTCGGATTCCGTACGCTTGCCTTTGCCATCGGTTCTTTAGTATTCAGTTTTTTATTCGGCGTATTCAACGGCGTTTTGGGTATTATGTCCCTCTCCGTTTGGTACGGTTCTTTGGCGGCGTACTATATTTTAATGGTATTTTTGCGCAGCGGTATCATTTTACACCATCGTAACAAGCGCCGTTTTTCAAAAAACGAGCAACAAGAACGCAAAATCAGCGAAATAAAAACGTACCGTAACTGCGGTATTTTAATCATTATTTTAAACCTTGCGCTTTCCGCTGCGGTGGTGCAGATGGTGCTGTCGGAAAAATCTTTTTCCTACGCAGGGCTGATGATTTACGCCACCGCCGCTTACGCCTTTTTCAAAATTACCGTTGCCATCATCAATCAGGTGCGGGCAAGAAAGGAAGAGGATTTAACGTTGCAGGCAGTGCAGAACGTCAACTTAGCCGACGCCATGGTTTCCATTCTTGCGCTACAAACAGCGCTTTTGCACGCCTATTCGGGGGAAGATTCAGCCTTCATTCCCTACGCCAACGCCGCCACGGGCGGTGTCGTCTGTCTACTGACGCTGGCAATGGGAATATTCATGATCATTCGGGCGGGAAAACGCTTAAAAGAAATAAAAAGAGGAGAACAAACGAAGAATGGAACGGAATAATCATTCCAACAACTTTCATTACACGTACTCTGCGCCCACGCAAGAGGAGCGAAGGGAGATAAACAGTATTCGCAAGCAATACGGTACGCAAGAGAAAGAAAATAAGATAGAAATTTTAAGAAAATTGGACGCTCGGGTCAAAACTCCCGCTTTAATAATTTCCTTAGTGCTTGGCATCGGCGGAATTTTACTCTTCGGCTTAGGGCTTGCGATGATTATGGAATGGGAGCTTTTCCTTTTCGGTATTATCGTTTCCGTCGTCGGGGCAATTCCCGTCGGGCTTGCCTATCCCGTGCATAACTACCTTTTAAAACGCAGTAAAAAGAAATACGGAGAGGAAATTCTGCGCTTAAGCGAAGAATTGTTGCAAGAAACCACGGAAGAATTTTAATATAGTATTTATTGGAAAAAGTTTTTAACTTGGGCGCTTGGGTTATTTTCTGTTTTAATCCATATATAATGTATAACAAGAGAGTAAGAGAATGGGAAACATCGTCAGTATAATGATAGGATATTCGTTGGGTTGTTTAAACCCTTCGGCGTTTATTTCAAAATTAAAAAAGAAAGATTTAAGAGAATACGGCACTAACAATCTCGGCGCAATGAACGTTATGTTAATTTTCGGTCTTCCGTACGGTCTTTTCGTCATGCTATTCGACGTTCTAAAGGCTTTCGTATCTTGTAAAATCGTAACCTTACTTTTCCCGCAGAACCCTTACGTGGGCATGGTTGCGGGTGTTGCGTCCATGGTGGGGCATAACTTCCCTTTCTATCTAAAATTCAAAGGCGGTAAGGGCTTAGCTCCGTTCGGCGGTATGGTTTTGGCTTATAATCCTTGGGTATTTTTATCCTTGTTTGTTTTTGCTATTATTTTAATGCTTATCGTCAATTACAGCTTTGTCGTACCTTATTCTGTCGGAATCATCTTTCCCGTCGTGGTAGCCGTTCTTTCTCGGAACGTACTCCTTGCGTTCATTGCCGCCATCGGTAGCGTTTTAATTTTATGGAAGCATGCGGACAATATAGTAAAAGCCAAAAACGGCACGGACGTAAAAATACGTGAATACATAGGAAGTCTTTTCCGTAATAAAGAAAACTAAAAGAAAGGTATCGCAAAAAAGAGG
>JAFTRD010000010.1 GCA_017462425.1 Clostridia bacterium
TAAAACTCTAAGAGGAAGAAATTATGATTTTATTCCCTGCTATCGATATATTAGACGGGCGCGCGGTGCGCCTTTTGTATGGCAAAAAGGATATGGTAACCGACTACGGCGACCCTTTGGACAGGGCAAAGACCTGGATAGACAGCGGCGCTGAATATCTGCATATCGTCGATTTATCGGGCGCATTCGACGGCAACAGCCATATCAATAAAACGATTGAAAAAATAGCAAGCCTGGGCGTACCCGTACAATCGGGCGGCGGCTTAAGAACCTTTGAGGACGTAAAGTCCCGTTTAAACGCAGGCGCAACCAGAGTGATTTTGGGCACGATTTGTTATACCGACCCCGACTTATTTGAAAAATTAACCCAAACGTACGGGGAGAAAATAGTAGCCGGTATCGACGCAAAAGACGGCATGCTCTCCATCAAGGGCTGGACGGAAACGTCCGATATGACGGCGGTAGATTTCGGAAAAACAGCTAAACGTATGGGCGTTTCTTGTGCCGTATTCACCGATATTTCCAAGGACGGCGCCATGCAGGGCGCATCCGTTGCGGCTACCAAAGATATGCAGGAGCAGACGGGCTTAAACGTTATCGCCTCGGGCGGCATTGCCTCTATGGACGATTTAATCAAAATCAAAGAGGCGGGTCTTTACGGCGCTATTTTGGGCAGAAGCATCTATACGGGCGCAATCAATTTAGAAAAAGCCGTTCAAGCTTGTAAATAAACGTTTAATAAACGTTCAATAAACGGAAAGACGAGTATGCTTTGTAAACGTATCATTCCCTGCCTCGACCTCAAGGACGGTCGAGTGGTCAAGGGCATCAACTTCATCAATCTCGTAGACGCAGGCGACCCCGTAGAATGCGCCAAAACGTACAACGCCTTTGGCGCAGACGAAATCGTATTTTTAGACATCACCGCCAGCGCGCAGGGCAGAGGTACGGTGTTGGACGTCATCTCCCGTGCGTCCGAACAGGTATTCATTCCGCTCACGGTGGGCGGCGGCATCCGCACGGTGGACGATTTTAAAACCCTCCTTTCCTGCGGCGCAGATAAAATTTCAATCAATTCTTCGGCGATTAAAAATCCTAATCTTATCACGGACGCAGCGCTGAAATTCGGCTCTCAATGCGTGGTTCTCGCCGTAGACGCCAAGCGCAACGATCAGGGCAGATGGGACGTATATCTCAACGGCGGCAGGGTAAAAACCGAGTTGGACGCAATCGAGTGGATTGTACAGGCGGAAAAGCTGGGCGCAGGCGAGGTGCTTTTAACCAGTATGGATAAGGACGGCACCAAGTCGGGCTACGATATAGAGCTCACCCGTCAGGTAGCCGAGGCAGTCAATATTCCCGTCATCGCTTCGGGCGGCGCAGGCAATAAAGAACATTTTTACGACGTTTTAACCGAGGGTAAAGCGGATGCGGCGTTGGCGGCTTCTTTATTCCATTACGGCGAGCTGAAAATGAAAGAGTTAAAGGAATATTTAAGCGGTAAAGGCTTGCCCATACGCTAAAAAAAAGGAGGAAAAATTATGACCGAAAACGTAAAATTCGACGATAAAGGCTTCATCTGCGCTATTGCGCAGGATATAGAGAGCGGCGAGGTCTTAATGCAGGCGTACATGAACGCCGAGGCGTTGGAGCTTACCCGTCAGACGGGCTACGCTCATTATTACAGCCGTTCAAGACAAAAGCTCTGGAAAAAGGGCGAGGAGAGTGGGCATCTTCAAAAAGTCGTTTCCATGTCCTTCGACTGCGACCGAGATTGCGTGCTTTTAAAAATCCGTCAGACGGGCGCTGCCTGTCACACGGGCTCGTATTCCTGCTTTTTCGACTTTTTACAGGGCGATAAAGAACAAATCGGCGCAGAAATGCTCGGCAAACTCCAGCGCATTATAGAGGACAGGAAGAATAACCCCGTCGAAGGCTCGTATACCTCTTACCTCTTTGAAAAGGGCGTAGATAAAATCGCCAAAAAGGCGGGCGAAGAGGCGGTGGAGATGGTCATTGCCTCCAAAAACGAGGACAAAGAAGAGCTTATCGGCGAGTGCGCCGATCTATTTTATCATACCTTGGTGCTTTTAAGAGAAAAGGGCGTATCCCTTTCAGACGTCTGCACCGAACTCAACAAAAGACACAGTTAAAGATTGAAGGAGAAACCATTATGGCAGAAACAGGTAACTTATTATCGTACAGAAAAGACATAAAGCTATTGGACGCTACCTTGCGTGACGGTGGCTTAGTGAACAACTTCGAATTCTCTGACGAGTTCGTAAAAGCGCTCTATCAGGCAAACGTAGCCGCAGGTGTAGATTTTATGGAATTCGGCTATAAGGCGGATAAGGATATTTTCGACGAAACTAAATTCGGCAAGTGGAAGTTCTGTAAAGAGGACGATATTTTTGCCATCGTCGGAGAAAAGAATACAAAATTAAAAATCGCTTGTATGGCAGACGTAGGCAGAACCAACTGTGTCCGTGATATCGGTGAAAAGGCAAACAGTCCTATCGATATGTACCGTGTGGCAACCTATATCAATACCATTCCCTCGGCAATTGAAATTATCGAGCATTGCAATAAAATGGGCTATAAAACCACCTGTAATATCATGGCGGTATCCACTTCCAGCGATAAGGAAATCGATATGGCGCTCGATATGCTCGGCAAATCCTGCGTAGACGGCATTTACATCGTAGACAGCTACGGTTCGTTCTATCCCGAAGAAACCCGCGCGCTTGCTAAAAGATACGTCGAATGCGGTGAAAAGTACGGTAAATTTATCGGTGTTCATGCGCACGACAACCACGGCTTGGCGTTTGCAAACACCATCGACTCCATCGCTTGCGGCGTCAATTACGCCGACGCCACCGTGGCCTCCATGGGCAGAGGTGCAGGTAACTGCGCCTTGGAGCAAATGCTTTTGTTCTTGACCAATCCTTCCTATAAGCTGATGCCCATTTTAAAATTCATTGAAAAATATATGCGTCCTTTAAAGGAATCGGGCGTAAAATGGGGCTACGGCATACAGTACCTTTTGACTGGATTTTTCAACCAACACCCCCGTGCGGCAATCGATTTTACCAATCAGAACCGTGACGATTTCACCAACTTCTTCACCGAA
>JAFTRD010000114.1 GCA_017462425.1 Clostridia bacterium
CCCAGCGCTTTATTTTTTTTGCGGGGAGGTAGCCGAGCACGGCGAGAAGAATTGCCGCTCCCAATGCAATACAGCCGTCTATGAGGAAGGCAGGGGCAAAGGTAAGGGGGATAATGGCGGCGGAAAGTCCTGCAACCATTAAAGCGTTAAAGATGTTACTTCCCACAATGTTTCCTACCGCAATGTCCGTTTTGCCCTTAATCGCCGCCGTAACGGAGGTAACCAGCTCGGGTAGGGAAGTGCCGATGGCAACCACGGTAAGTCCGATAATGCGCTCGCTTATCTTAAGCTCGGTGGCAATTTCCGTTGCAGCGTTCACGGCAACGTCTGCGCCCCATACGATAAGGATCAAACCAACCACGGTGATAATTACCAAAAACCATACCTTTTCCTTCATGCGCGCATACCACGCCTTCAGCGTGCCGCCCTCCTCTTCTTCGGCGGAGGGAAGGGGTGTAATGATTCCGTTTGCCTCGGCACGCTTTCTCTCCCGCAGTCCGTGCCAAATTAAAAAGGCGGTGTATGCAATCAACAAAATAACCATGATAACGCCCTCTACCCGATTAATTCGGTTATCGAATGCGCCGAAAAGAATGAGTATTCCCGAAACGCCTATCAAAACGGGAAAATCGATCTTTCTCAAATTTTTATTGACGGGTAACGCCGAAAATACTGCCGATAAGCCTAAAATGAGGAGAATATTGAGGATATTGCTCCCGATAACGTTGCCGATGGTCAGTTCCACGTTGCCCTTGATGGCAGAGGATACCGAAACGGCAAGCTCGGGTGCGGACGTACCGAAGGCAACGACGGTAAGCCCTACGACCAGTTCGGGAATTTTCAGTTTTCCGGCAATGCCTGCGGCGCCGTCCACAAACCAATCAGCGCCCTTCACCAGCATTAAAAAGCCCAATGATAACAGTAATACGGAAATAAGCATTTTTTTCTCCTATCTTTTATGCAGTATGCGTAATAAAAACAAAAAAAGACCCTCGGCTGTCTGCCGAAAGTCTTGTCATTCCGAAAAAAAATCGAAACCGATGAAAACACGATTTTTAAAAATCGGGTATTGTTGCTTTCACCGTAAGGACTACTCCCTTTCAACGGTATTACTATACCATTTATTCTCTGTATTGTCAAGAATTTGAGTTATTTTTTCCTTCCACCTGCGCTTTCATCACGGCAAGCACCTCGTCGCTGACGATATGCTCCATGCGGCAGGCGTCTTTTTCCGCCACGGCAACGAGTACGCCCAAATTTACCCAAAACTGCGCAATCACCGTATGCTTTTCATAAACGGCCAGGGCACGGGCCTCGCCCTTATCGGTCAAACGCAAATGCACGCCCTCGGTTACAACGTATCCGTCCTGTATCAGCGTTTTCATTGCCTTGGTAACGGTGGGCTTGGAAACGCCCAACCGTCTTGCCACGTCCACCGAGTGTACGTCCTTTTGTTCCTGGGCAAGCAATAAAATAGCCTCCAAATAATTTTCTCCCGATTCGTATATCGCCATGGGCTAAACGTTCTCCCTTTTCTACGTTTTATACAGTATACCACGGTTCTTTCAAAATTTCAAGAGGTTTTTTAAATTAATAATCCGTCAAGGAGAATTTTTAGTCCAATGAGAAGGAGTACCGTGCCTCCGAAAATTTCCGCTTTGTCTGCAAGTTTATCTCCAATTGCTTTTCCAAGGAATACCGCTCCTACGCTGAGCGTGAAGGTGATCAAGCCTATAATCAGGCAGTTCGCCCACACGTTCAGACAAAGCGTGCCTGCCGTATCCAGGGCGAGAAAGGTAACGCCCACCGCCAAGGCGTCAATCGAGGTGGCAAGCGCCTGCGCCGTTAGGGTTTTTATATCCAAGGGCTTACGCTCTTTTTTTACGGTTTCCCGGGCATGGGTGGGGGAGTTTTGGGATTTTTTATTTTTCACCAGCTCGCTTACGCCGTCAAACAGCATCTTTCCGCCGATAAACGCCAATAGCGCAAAGGAAAGGTAGGGGGCTATCCGTTCAATCAGCGTGGAAAATACGCTGGAGGCAAAATACCCGATCAGCGGCATCATACATTGAAAAACTCCGTAAAAGGCGGCAACGAGCAAAATTTTTTCAATTTTCATCTTACTTTCGGTCATGCCGTTGGTAAGTCCTACCGCAAAGGCGTCCATCGACAGCGCCAACGCTATAAAAATGAGTTCCGCAATTCCCATACCGTATGCCTCCCACGGGTATAATTAGTATATACGTAGAGGAAACAAAAAAGACCTATGCGCACAAAGAGCGGAATTTACCCTTTTTTCTGCGCATAAGTCTTGTCGTTTACAATCCAACCTGAAAAAACTTTCAGTATGTAGGCAGGATAACCTTTCCCGAACCGGGCAAAGCCGACTACTCCCCTATGACTGAATTTAGTCTACCATATTCGCTTTACTTTGTCAATATTTATTTGTTATAATATACTCGTAAATTTTTAAAAGAAGGTAACATCGTATGCCCTATACCGTCTATCTCAAAAAGAACGAAGAAAAACGTATTTTATCCGGTCACAGCTGGGTTTACGCCAACGAAGTGGCTCGCATAGAAGGTAAGGATAAAAACGGCTCGCTTGCCACCGTCTGCGCCCACGACGGAAGATTTTTGGGCAAGGGATATATCAATCATGCGTCAAAAATATTGGTACGTATCTTCATTCGTGGAAACGAAGAGGACGAAAAGGCGCTGTATCTGAGCCGTTTGCGCGCTTGCGCCGAATTTAGAAAAACGCTCGGGTATGATAACTGTTACCGCTTAGCGTTCGCCGAGGCGGATAACCTGCCTGCGCTCATCGTGGATAAATACGCCGATTATTTGGTCGTGCAGTGTCTGTCCTTAGGGATTCATCAACGGAAAAAGATGATTGTAGAGTGCCTTGTGGAGCTGTTTTCGCCCAAGGGGATCTACGAGCGTTCGGACGTGGCGGTGCGGACAAAGGAGGGGCTACCCTTGGAAAAGGGGGTGCTCTACGGTGAAGTACCCGACGAAATTATCATAGAAGAGAACGGAATTAAAATGTCCGTAGACGTAAAAAACGGACAAAAGACGGGTTACTTTTTAGACCAGAAGGAAAACCGTTTTGCGCTGCGCCGTTACGTAAAAGACGGCGAGGTATTAGACTGTTTTTGCAACAGCGGCGGATTTTCTTTAAACGCCGCCACGCTGGCAAAGAGCGTTATTGCCGCCGACATTTCCCCTCTGGCGCTTGAAAACGTAAAAAAGAACTGTACGCTCAACAATTTTAAAAACGTAACCACGGAGTGCGGCGACGTATTCGAGCTTTTGAGAGAGTATAAAAAGCAGGGGAAAAAGTTTGATGCGGTGGTGCTCGATCCGCCTGCGTTCTGCAAGAGCGCCGCAGAGGTAAAGGACGCTTACCGTGGGTATAAAGATATCAATATTTTAGGCATGAAAATAGTTAAAAGCGGTGGATTTTTAATCAGCTGTTCTTGCTCGCATTACATGACGGCGCCGCTGTTTGAAAAAATGCTTGCCGAAGCCGCCGCCCAAAGCGGAAGAGTGGCTCGGTTTGTGGAAATAAAATCGCAAGCGCCCGATCACCCTGCGCTTTTAGGCGAAGAGGAAACCAGATACTTAAAATTTTTCGTCGTGCAAATACTATAACGTATCAACGAAAAGCTGCCCGTTTTACAAAAAACGGGCAGCTTTTTTTCGCTTATAATTATTCTATTTCAAAATCCACGGCAACGCTGGAAAGCATGTGCGCATGCATAAACACCTTAACCGGGTCGCAGTGATAGGGGTCTTTCTGATAAGCGTCGAGCGCCGCCTTATCGTCTAAGAGTACCCCAAGATACACGTCGTACGAGCGTGCCGATTTCAATACGTCCAGTCCTACCTCCATGCCACGCAGCACGGGTACGTTCCCCTGCATGCTTTTTAACACCTCTACCGCTTGTTTTGCGCTTTCCTCGCTATCCATTTTAAAACAAACCACGTGTTTTAACATATAAACTTCCTCCCGTTTATTCTTCCTTTCCTTCTATCAACTCTACGCCTATTTCACCGCTCTTTTGCATTTTTATAAATTGCAGCAAATAACAAATCAAGAAGGCGATAAGGGCGCCTGCCGTCGTAATCAAGACGACCATGAACCAATCGACTGCGCCGATATTTACCGTTTCGGAAAGAACGGAAATAATGACGTAATCGGACATAATATAATGGGAATAGCTTTTTGCTATTTTATTGTATTCCAACAGAATATTGTTTACCGATTGTACGATATCGTCAATCAATTTTTCTGCCGTTTTTATCTGTTGCTGTGTTGCAGGCGTCTGGGTCGAACTCCATTGCTCTTTAACGCCCAGCCATTTTTCACTGTTGGGATTGGTCTGTAGCTGTCCGTTGATATAATCCTCCATGGGGTTCGTGCCTGCTTTTTCTATCCCGTTGCGACAGATATAGGACTGCGTATAGGCAATTTCCATGTATAAGTTTTTTAAAGATAATAGCGTATCGCTCACACGGCGGTTATTTTCCGGACAGAGATATGCCGCAAAATCCGAACGCAAACTAACGACGGGACGGTTTTCTTCTACGTCAAAAGTCTTGCTCGCAACCGTCTGTATTTCTTCTATCGTTGAATCGAGAAAAGAGTTTAAAACCTCCGTTTGTAAGTAATAGTTCAAATTTTTCATTTCGGCAAGGGTAGAGCCCGCCTCCGTACTCGCTTTCACGGTATATTTTGCCATTATTTTTGAGGCGTACGTATCCCCGTAATAGTTAACGATTTCCCACAGAATAGATTTCAAATCTTTTCCGCTTAAATTTTTAGTAGAGGAATTGAAGGAGGAGAGGGTAAACTTGAAAAGTCCTTCGCTCTCTTCCGTCACACTCAGACGTTGGTCTATCTCGCCGCTTAAAGCCAGCAGTTCGTTTTCGCTGAGTTCGTTTTCGGTGTATTTTTTACGCAGAACGTCATATATACGGGCCCGCATGGTTGCCGGAATAATAGGTACGTCGTAAGTGTCGTCCACCTTTGCAATGGTGGCGGCGTATTCGTCATGGGTTACGAAAACAGCCAAACAGCCCAGACTGCCGCCTAAAAGAAGAGCCACAATGAGCGTACACACGGCGGCACGGACAAAGCATGCGCATAGAACCTTCCAAAAATCGCCAAAGCTGTATTCTCTTATTTTTTGAAACCGTTCTTCCATAAAGGTCGAAAACTCCTTCTTTTGAATTATTGTTTCAGTATAACTAAAAATAACTTTTTCGTCAAGTAATTCTATTAAATTTTGGTGGTATTGTATAAAAGCGGAGAAAAAGGCAATACTTTCGGTAGAGCAATCCGCCGCTTTTTACATATAATAAAGAGAGGGCGCATTGCAAAAGAAGAAAGAGGCCAACTGTTATGAACGTAAAAAGAGGAGAACTGTATTACGCCGATTTATCTCCCGTGGTAGGCAGTGAGCAGGGCGGAGTGCGTCCCGTGCTGGTCGTGCAAAACGACGTAGGCAACCGCTATTCTCCCACGGTAATCGCAGCGGCGGTTACCAGTAAAATGAACAAGGCAAAGTTGCCTACGCACATAGAGCTTCCGTCCTCCTTCGGGCTCGCCAAGGACAGCGTTATTTTACTGGAGCAAATCCGCACCATTGATAAAAGGCGTTTAAAGGAACGTATCGGTGAGCTTCCCGAGGATACGATGAGCCTTGTCAATAAGGCAATTTTAATTTCGCTGGGGTTTATCACCGCACAGTAACCAAAAAATCCGCTCGGAAAATCGAACGGATTTTTTTATTTTACGGTTTTTTAAGCCATATATTTTTCATTCGAGGTGGGGGCGGCCTCAATTTCCGCCTTCTTCTCGTCGTAACCCTTCTTGCCCAGCAGCGCAAAGGTTGCAATCTTGCCGTTTTCCACGCCGGGCTGGTTGA
>JAFTRD010000115.1 GCA_017462425.1 Clostridia bacterium
CCGCATTGCCAGAAACGGTACGGCGATGACCTCCCACGGAAAAGTGGTGGTCAGAAACGGTGCGTACAAGGCGGACTTTACCTCCTTGGACGAGGAGTGCGACTGCTATTGCTGTAAGCACTACACCAAGGCGTATTTAAGACATCTCGTCAATACGGGTGAAATCCTGGGCGCTATGCTGTTGAGCCTGCACAACGTTACCTTCCTGCATAAATTGATGAAGGGCTTGCGTAACGCTATTTTAGGCGGCTACGTAAGAGAATTCACGCAGGAGTTTTACCGTAAATATAATCAACCGAAACCGTGAACTTTTGATGAAAAAATGAAAAAACGATAGAATACGCCAAAGAATTGCTTGCCAAAAGCAGGTGAAACGGGTATTATATTGATATAAAAATAAAAAAAATAAAAAATCGGAGTGGATATTATGGATTTGTTCTTAATGAATTTATTGAGCGAGGCCGGCGGTAGCGGCAATGCACAGGCAGACAACGGCGGTTGGACGAGCTTTATTCTCATCGGCGTATTGGTAATCGCATTCGTCGTAATGATGTTCGTCAGCAGCAGAAACAACAAAAAGAGACAGCAGGAACAGGAAGCGGTGATGAATTCCCTCCGTCCCGGCAATAAGGTAAAGACCATCGGCGGCATCTGCGGCATCGTCGTAGAGGTCAACGAGGAAGAAAATACCTTCGTTCTGGAAACGGGCAACGAGCTGAACGGTAAGAGCTATCTAAAGTTCGACAAGCAGGCTATTTACCAGACCGACGCCAAGGTGGAAACCAAGGACGCAAAAGCTGAGGAAAAAACCGAGGATAAGACCGAAGAGGTCAATACGGAAGAAAAATAAAACGGAATAATAGAAAATACCTTCGCATAAGATAAAATAAAAAATTGCGGAGGTATTTTTTCGTTATGCAGGAACAGGGCGGTCTGAAGAGCGTCTTAATAGAGGTAGGCAAGGCGGTGGGCGTTGCCGTTGCCTTTTGTTTAGTGGCGGTATTGGTGTTCGCCTTTATCATTAAGGTAGCGGCGCTGCCCTCTTCCGTCATTACGCCCGTCAATCAGGTCATCAAGGCTGCGGCAATCTTTCTCGGCTGCGCCGTGGGGCTTTCCAACAGTAAGGGCTGGCTCAAGGGCGGAATTGCTGGCGTATTGTCCGTAATATTCGCATATATTATCTTCTCCTTAGTGGGCGGGGGTTTTAGTTGGAGCGTTACGCTCCTTTTAGAGCTCTTATTCGGGCTGCTTGCAGGCGTCATCTCGGGAGTGGTTGCGGTAAATATGCATAAATAAATCGGGAAAAGGAAAAAAACAGTTGCAATTTTTTTTGCGGTGGTATATAATAAGTTTATAAATTTATAAATTCAGGAGAATTTTTATTATGATTAAAACCATTGCGAAACCCGCTGAAAGAAAAGTAACCGCTTGCGGCGAATGCAGAAGCACCTGTCAGTCTGCCTGCAAGACCAGCTGCACCGTAGGCAACCAGTCTTGCGAAAGAGTTACCAGAGAACAGAACCCCGAAAAGACCGAAAGATAAGTTTTTTTTGCGTTTTACTTTTCGAGCGTTATAGTTTAAAAATCGACATAAAAAATCCGTCAGGGAGTGGCGCTTAGCTACTCCTTGATTTGGCGTATTTAAAACCTTCGCTTGAAAAGAATTTCATTCATTTTATTTTATGGTTCACGTTTTTAATTACAGAGATAAAAATTACATATTCGATACGGGTTCAAGCGCCCTGCACGAGTGCGATCAGGCTACGGCGGATTATCTTAAAAGCTTGTCCGATGAAGAGGTGGATATTACCTATATCACCGACGGCGAGCTCAAGGAAATCCTGTCCGACGTTGCGGCGCTCAAAGATCAAGGTCTGCTCTATAAGGAGGAGGTAACGGCGCGTCCCGTCAAGAGCGACGAGGTGAAGGCGCTCTGCCTGCACGTCTGTCACGACTGCAATTTC
>JAFTRD010000116.1 GCA_017462425.1 Clostridia bacterium
ACCGGATAAAGAAAAAATAAGGAATAATTTTCCAAGAATATGGAAACATTAAAAATATCTCAACAATAAGGACGGTGAAAAATTTTATGAATCCTTTCGACCTGAAACCGAAAAAAATGGAATCCACCTATGAAAACTGGCGTGAGCTCACCCCCAAAGCCTACGACAAGTACGAAACCGATCCGTACACCAAAACCCGTATTATTTTAATGAACGGTACCGAGTACGAGTCCGTTAAGTTTTCCCATCAGTTTTCCCGCCATTGCTCGAACAACGAAATCCGACGTATTTTAGCGCAGAGCCGCCGAGGGGAGGCGCAGCAGCAGAAAAAAATCTCTGCGCTCAAGCCCAAGGACGAAAATTTACTCGAAACTACCATTTCCTACGAACAGCTTGCCGTGGACTTAACCGCCATTCTTGCCAAGCGTGAGGCAAACGCAGGCATCCGAAACCAGCTTAACTTTGCGCTCTTGGAGGATTTTGACCACCTGTACCGTTTTTCCGATCTTTTGGAACAGGACGATGGAGAAACGTTTGACTTGCTCATCGGACACTATACGGAAATTATGCCCGGACGTCCCACCATTGCCGAGCACCGTCATCCCAACGACGATATTCGTTACCCCATAGATTTCCACACGGGGGATATGATCAGCCGTTTAAACGTAAACATCATCACGGCGGCGGAACAGCAGACGATGAATTATTATATGAATATAGCTTCGTTCTATCCCACCGATCAGGGCAGGCGGTTATTCAACGAAATTGCCATGATAGAGGAGCAGCACGTATCGGGCTATGAAAGCCTGATCGACCCCAACTGTACCTGGCTGGAAAATTTACTCATGCACGAGTATACCGAGTGTTATTTGTATTATTCCTGTTTTATGGACGAAACGCACCCGCAGATCAAGCGCATCTGGGAAAAGGCGTTTGAGGACGAGGTAGCGCACCTGCACGTTGCCGCCGAGCTTTTACAAAAGTACGAGGGTAAGCATTGGCAACAGGTTATCCCCAAGGGCGAGTTTCCCGAGCTTCTACGCTTCCACGAGAACAAAGATTATATCCGAGAAGTGTTAAAATCGGTACGCTTGACGGCGGTGAAGGAGGGCTACAGCCCGGTGGACGATCTGTCCTCCAACGCCGATTTCTTCCGTTATCAGAAAATCGTCTGTCCCGACGACGTGAAGGTGCCGTCGCATAATTTTATGTCCTTATATATCGAAAAGAACGGTCAGGATATGCGCTATGAAGAAAAACCGCACCCCATTCCCGAATTGCGTCGCCGTGACGAGGATAACGCCACCATCGCCAGAAAGAAAAATGCGTAATCGTGTATCTGTTCATTTGTGAACGTGTATATATGAACACAAGAAAATACGTCGAAGAATTTTTCTTCGGCGTATTTTTTAATCGTCCATAATATTAACGAACGGCGACCGAAATATTTTCGGTCGTTTTTCTTGTTATTTTGTAGCAGTTGTGCTATAATACAAATAAATTATGAACACGTTATTTGAAAAAGCAGACGAAAAAAATATTCAATACGCAGGCGAGCTGTTAAAACAGGGCGAAATCGTGGCAATTCCCACCGAAACGGTATACGGTATCGCCGCCGACTGCACCAATCAAAGCGCCGTGGAAAAAATTTTTATCGCCAAGGGCAGACCGCAGGATAATCCGCTGATCGTGCATATCGCCTCCTTGGATATGCTTAAAGGCGTGGTAAGCGAGTTTCCCGTATCGGCGCAAAAGCTTGCCAAAGCGTTCTGGCCCGGTCCTTTGACTCTAATCCTACCCAAGGGCGAGAAACTGTGCAGCGCTACCACGGCAGGACTGGACAGCGTGGGCGTACGCTTTCCCTCGCACCCCGTGGCGCAGGCGGTCATTCAAGCGGCGGGCGTACCGCTTTCCGCGCCCAGCGCAAACGTAAGCGGCAAGCCCTCGCCTACCACGGCGCAGGACGTATTCTTGGATATGAACGGAAGATTGCCCCTCGTTTTAGACGGCGGAGAATGTAACGCTGGCGTGGAATCTACCGTGCTTTCGCTTTTAGGCGAAGCCCCCGTGCTGCTGCGTCCCGGATACGTTACCAAAGAACAGATAGAAAAAGTTTTAGACGTAGAGGTAAAAGTAGCGTCTGCAATCACCGAGGCGGTAAAGTCGGAGGAAAAAGTACTTTCGCCCGGTATGAAATATAAGCATTACGCCCCCGACGCCGATTTGATTTTGGTCAAGGGAAGTTTAAAAGCGTTTGCTTCTTACGTGGAAGGCGTGTCCAAAGATAACGCTTACTGTCTGTGTTTCGATACGGAAGAGGAGCGATTGCCTCTGCCTGCTCTTTCTTACGGAAAAGAGGGGGACGGCGTATCCCAGGCGCATCATTTGTTTTCAAAGCTGCGTGAATTGGATAAAATAGGAGCAAAGACGGTATACGTACGCTGTCCCGACGAGGAGGGCGTATCTCTTGCCGTGTATAACCGACTGCTGCGTGCGGCGGCGTTCCGTGTGGTGGATTTACCAAAAGAATAAACGTAAAATTATAAAAAATAATCTTCGGAGGAAGAACAGTGAAAAATACGGTAAAAGTCAATGCGAAAAAACTAACCCCTAAGGCAATTATGCCCACGTACGGCTCGGCATACGCTGCCGGCGCCGATCTGTACGCCTGCCTGGACGGCGGCGAGCTTACCGTTCAGCCGCATCAGACAGCGCTCGTGCATACGGGTATTGCCATGGAAATTCCCGAAGGGCTGGTGGGCTTGGTCTATGCCCGTAGCGGTCTGGCAAGCAAGAGGAATCTTGCCCCTGCCAACAAGGTGGGCGTTATCGACAGCGACTACCGTGGCGAAATTATGGTGGCGCTGCACAACCACGGCGAAACGGCGCAGACGGTTTCAGACGGCGAGCGTATTGCGCAGCTCGTGTTAATGCCTTACGTCACCGCCGAATACGAGGAGGTAACCGAGCTTTCTTCCACCGTGCGTGGCGAGGGCGGATTCGGTTCTACGGGTACGAAATAATGCGGATGCGCCATAAGATGAATTTAGACGAACGGCTCCAAAATTGCATGGACGTTATGCCGATTTTGGGTGTTCCCGACAGAAATTTAAAGCGTATGCTCGAGGAGTATCAAAACTATCTCAACCTCTTCGAGCTGTTCGGGAACGATAATCCCGTGTATTTAGAGCTGGGCTGCGGCTGCGGCGGATTTTCCATTGAGCACGCAAAGCGTTACCCCGACATCAATTTATTGGCGGTGGAGCGCATGGGCAACGTAATTATTACGGCGCTGGAAAACGCAAAGAAAGAAAATTTACCCAACCTCAGATTTTTAAATATTCCCGTGGAGGTGCTGCAGTGTTATTTAAAAAGCGGCGACATTTCCCGTATTTATCTCAATTTTTCCACCCCTCTCCCCGAAACGACGAGGGAAAAACAACGCTTGACGTCCAAAAGATTTTTAAACATCTACCGTGATTTACTCTGCGAAAAAGGAGAAATTCATCAAAAGACGGACAGCATGCACTTCTTCGAGTATTCCTTGGAGCAGTTCTCCACGTACGGCTTTAAAGTAAAGAATATCAGTTTGGACCTGCATAACAGTAGCTTTGCGACGGAAAATATCATCACCGAATACGAGCGCAAGTTTTCCGAAAAAGGAATGCCCATTTACAGGGTAGAGGCGGTAAAAGAGTAATACGTATGCAAGAATTTTTAACGTATTTTCCGTTACCCGAATATCTGTTGCCTTGGTTCTACGCCAATAAGCGTGATTTGCCCTGGCGGAAAAATAAGGACGCCTACGCCGTCTGGGTCAGTGAAATTATGCTGCAACAGACCCGTGTAGAGGCGGCAAAGGCGCATTATATCCGCTTTTTAAAAGAGCTCCCCACGGTGTTCGATTTAGCAAACTGCGACGACGACAAGCTGATGAAGCTGTGGGAGGGGCTGGGGTATTATTCCCGTGCGAGAAACTTAAAAAAATGCGCCCAAAAAGTAGTGGAAGAATACGGCGGCGTGTTTCCGCAGGATAAAAAACTTTTAGAAAAGCTGCCGGGCATCGGCGAGTATACGGCAGGGGCGGTTTCCTCTATTGCGTTCGAGCAAAAGAATCCCGCCATAGACGGCAACGTTTTAAGGGTATGCGCCAGGGTGGAGGGGGATTTTACCCCCATTGACAGCGTGCCCCGAAAAAAGCAGCTGTATCAAAAATTACAGTCGGTATACCCAAAAGAGGCGGGGGATTATACGCAGAGCTTAATGGAGCTTGGCGCATTGATTTGCTTGCCCGAAAATCCCAAGTGTGATATTTGTCCCATGCAGGGCAGGTGCAGGGCGCAGAAGGAAGGCTGGCAAAACATTTTGCCCGTGATTCCCAAAAAGGCGGAAAAAAAGCGAGTAAAACTTTCGGTATTCGTCATCAATACGCCCGAGGGTGTGGCGCTTTGTAAACGTCCGCAAAAGGGCGTTTTGGCGGGAATGTGGCAGTTTCCCAACGTGGAAACGGACGGCAATGCGGATATAACGGCGCAGCTGAGCGCTCTGGGCGTGCAGAACTTTAAAATTACGAGTCAGGCAGAGCATACCCACGTCTTTACCCATTTAATCTGGGAAATGACGGCGTACAGAGTGGAAAGTGCAAACGTATCCCCGTCTTTTTCCCGTTTCTCATTGGAGGAACTGAAAAAAACCGTATCCCTTGCCACGGCGTTTAAATGGTGCTTGCAATTACTGTAAGGAATAGCCGTAAACCGCTTGCACGTCCTTAAAAGTATTGCTTTTTTGTATAATATATGTTACAATAATAAAAATTTATATATTGATTTTTGTATGATTTATGCATTATGGCTCTTTTCCGATTATAGTGGCGCTAATTGTTTTAATTATTCTTTCCGGCTTATTTTCAGCGACGGAAACGGCGTACGCTTGCGCCAGTAAAATCAAGCTCAAGGGTATGGTAAACGGCGGAAACGTACGCGCGGAAAAGGCGCTTGCGCTCAGCGAAAAGTTTGAAAGTCTGTTAACGACCGTACTCATTGGCAATAATATCGTCAATCTTACGGCGGCATCCGTTTCGGGTGCGCTGTTTGTGTTGTTATTAGCGAATACACCCCTTGATCCCTCGGTGCTTTCTACCGCCGTTTTAACGGTTATCGTACTCATCTTTGGCGAAATTACCCCCAAATTCTTTGCCAAAGCGTATCCCGAAAAAATGGCAATGCTGCTCTATCCCTTTGCGATTTCCTTCTATTATATACTATATCCGGCAAATCTTTTGTTCAGCGGCTATCAAAAGCTCATTTCCGTCGTATTCAAAATTAAGCCCGACGATACCATTACGGACGAACAGCTGATGACCATCGTAGACGAGGCGGAAGAGGACGGCACGCTAAAAGAGGAGGAATCCGAGCTCATTCGTTCAGCGCTTGAATTTGACGATTTGGAAGTGGGCGATATTTTAATCCCCCGTGTCAGCGTAGAGGCGGTGCCTATTAACGCAAGCATGGACAATATTATGAAGGTGTTCCAAGACACCGGCTATTCCCGTTTAATCGTCTATAAGGACACCATCGACAACGTTTTAGGCTTTATCCACGAAAAGGACTTTTATCAGAGCTATTTCAATAAAAAACCCAACGTCAAAAGCATTATACAGCAAATTTTCTTCACGGCGGAGCATACCAGAATTTCCCTGCTTTTGCGTAAATTGCAGGCTCGCCGCTGTCAGATGTCGGTGGTAACCGACGAGTACGGCGGAATGCTCGGCATCGTAACCTTAGAGGATATTTTAGAAGAGCTGGTTGGTGAAATTTACGACGAACACGACGAGGAGAACGTTCCCTTCCACGAAAACGACGACGGGTCTTTGACGGTAGAGGGGTTCTGTGAGATAGACGTATTTTTCCGAGAAGTCGGCTTTGAAACGGAGTCCGACTCCAATACCTTCGGCGGTTGGCTTATCGAACAGTTCGGCGAAATTCCGCACACAGGCAGAAAAATTAACGTAAACGGCTACCAAATTAAGGTCTTAAAAGCCTCCCGTAAATGCGTATTGCAGGCGTCGGTAAAGCCCGTGCAAGAGGAAAAAGAGGAAGAAAAATAAAATATAACCCAATACCCTGAAGGCGCTCTTGCTTCGGGGTTATAGTTTTTACTATTATATATTAATGCAATAAAACTGTTAACTTTAAACAAAATTGAACACTGTATATTACAAAATGTTCATTATTTTCATTTTGTGACCTTTTTTCTTTTTTATAAAAAAATAATTGACTTTTAGCGTATAATAAGATAAAATAATATCAGTAAAAAAATATCGATTAAAATTTTCAGTAAATATATAGAGGAGCAAAAAAAATGGAAGCAAAAATTGTAGACAGCGTACAAGCGTTGGAAGAAAAAATTGCCGAGGTGCGTAAAGCGCAGGCTATTTTTGCCACGTATACGCAGGAGCAGGTAGACGCAATTTTCCGTGCGGCGGCTCTCGCTGCCAATAACCAGCGGATTCCCCTTGCCAAAATGGCGGTGGAAGAAACGGGTATGGGCATCGTAGAGGATAAGGTCATCAAAAACCATTACGCTGCGGAATATATTTACAACGCTTATAAAGACGTAAAAACTTGCGGCGTACTCGAAGAAGACGCAGCGTTCGGCATTAAAAAGATTGCAGAGCCCATCGGTTTGGTTGCGGCGGTTATTCCTACCACCAACCCCACCTCTACGGCTATCTTCAAGACGTTAATTTGTTTAAAGACGAGAAACGGCATTATCATCAGCCCGCATCCCCGTGCAAAGAAATCCACCATCATGGCGGCTAAAATCGTTCTGGAGGCGGCTGTAAAAGCAGGCGCGCCCGAGGGCATCATCGGCTGGATTGACGTTCCTTCTTTGGAAATGACAAATACGGTTATGAAGGAAGCGGATATCATTCTGGCAACCGGCGGTCCCGGCATGGTAAAGAGCGCTTACTCTTCGGGTAAGCCTGCGCTCGGCGTAGGCGCCGGAAATACGCCTGCCATTATCGACGATACCGCCGATATCCGCCTTGCGGTGAACTCCGTTATTCATTCCAAGACGTTCGATAACGGTATGATCTGCGCTTCCGAGCAGTCGGTAATCGTACTGGATAAAGTGTACGAAGAAGTGAAGAGGGAATTTGAATACCGTGGCTGTTATTTCTGCAACGAAGAGGAAAAGGATAAGGTAAGAAACACCATTTTAATCAACGGCGCGCTCAATGCGAAAATCGTTGGGCAAAAGCCCGTTACCATTGCCGCGCTTGCGGGTTTTGAAATTCCCGCAGCGACGAAAATATTGATCGGCGAAGTGGAAAACGTGCATATCGACGAAGCGTTTGCGCACGAAAAGCTCTCTCCCGTGTTGGCGATGTACAGAGCTTCGGACTTTGACGATGCGCTTAAAAAGGCAGAACAGTTAATTGCCGACGGCGGTATGGGACACACCTCTTCCATTTATATCAATCAGCTCACCGAAAAGGATAAGCTGAAAAAGTGGGAAGCAAGCATGAAAACCTGCCGTATGCTGGTAAATACTCCTTCCGCTCAGGGCGGTATCGGCGACCTTTACAACTTTAAGCTGTTGCCCTCGTTAACGCTTGGTTGCGGCTCTTGGGGCGGTAACTCCGTATCCGAAAACGTAGGCGTAAAGAACTTAATCAACATCAAAACCGTCGCTGAAAGGAGAGAAAATATGCTTTGGTTTAGAACACCTCAAAAGGTTTATCATAAAAAAGGCTGTCTGCCCGTTGCTCTGGCAGAGCTTAAGGACGTTATGGGCAAGAAAAAGGCGTTTATCGTTACCGATAAATTCCTCTATGAAACCAACCGTATCCAGCCCATCACACAAAAACTGGACGAAATGGGCATCCGTTATACCTGCTTTGCAGACGTAGAGCCCGATCCTTCGTTAGACAGCGCAAAGGCGGGCGCAAAACTCATGAACGACTTCCAGCCCGACGTAATCATTGCGCTCGGCGGCGGCTCGGCTATGGACGCAGCGAAAATTATGTGGGTGCTCTACGAACACCCCGAGGTTGACTTCTACGATATGGCTATGCGCTTTATGGATATCCGTAAGCGTGTATACACCTTCCCCAAGATGGGTGAAAAGGCTTACTTCATCGCTATTCCCACCTCTTCCGGTACGGGCTCGGAGGTTACGCCTTTCGCCGTTATTTCCGACGCAAAGACGGGCAATAAATATCCCTTGGCAGACTACGAGCTCCTGCCCAACATGGCAATCGTGGATACCGATTTCATGATGACCCAGCCCAAGGGCTTGACCGCCGCTTCGGGTATCGACGCTTTGACTCACGCTTTAGAGGCTTACGCATCCATTATGGCTACCCCTTACACCGACGGCGAAGCGTTGGTTGCCATCAAACTTATCTTCAAGTATCTCGAACGTGCTTACGTCAACGGGGAGAACGATCCGGAGGCAAGAGAGGGTATGGCTGACGCCGCTACCATGGCGGGTATTGCGTTTGCAAACGCATTCCTCGGCGTATGCCACTCCATGGCGCACAAGATGGGCGCTTACCATCACATTCCGCACGGCGTAGCAAACGCTATGCTCATTGAGGACGTTATCCGTTTCAACTGCGCAGAAGCGCCCGCTAAGATGGGTTCTTTCTCCCAGTATCAGTATCCTCACGCAAGAGCAAGATACGCTGAAATTGCCGATTACCTCGGCTTGGGCGGTAAGAGCGAAGAAGCGAAGGTGGAAAAACTGATCAAGGCGATTGCCGAGCTCAAAGAAAAGGTAGGCATCAAGAGAACGCTCAAGGAATACGGCGTGGACGAAGCGTACTTCTTTGAAACCTTGGACGAAATGAGTGAAAAGGCGTTCGACGACCAGTGTACGGGTGCGAACCCCCGTTATCCTTTGATCAGCGAAATTAAGGAAATGTATATCCAAAACAGCGGATTTAAGGCTAAAAAGTAATTCCCTGTTTCTTCGGCAAGCAAAAAACGGACTTTGAAATAAAAAAACGAGGTCTGTTTTTTGCGATATAAAAGTTCTTGAAAAGCAAAAAAATTTTTTATCTACCCTCTTGAAAAAGACGGAAAAATACGCTACAATAAAAATATCGTAAGAATACGTAAGGAAGATATAAAAAAATGTCAGAAATAGCTCTTTGGTTAAATCAAACGTTTTACGGCTTTGATGCTGCGATATTCGAATTTATGCACAACCTTGCGCAAAACGCAGGCGTGTTTTTCACTCCGTTTTTTAAATTTATCACCCTCCTGGGTGAAAAGGGTTGGTTTTTTATCGTAGCGTCGCTGGTGCTTATGCTATTTTCCAAAACCCGCAAAATGGGTATTTGTATGCTTATCGCTATCATTTTCGGCGCGCTGATCACCAACGTTACGCTTAAAAATTTAGTAAATCGATTCCGTCCGTTTGTAACAGACGCACAGTTTAAGGCGTATTGGCAATTTATGGGCGCAACCGAGGTAGGCGAATCGTCCTTTCCTTCGGGGCATACCACCTCGGCAATGGCGGCAGGCATGGCGTTCTTTCTGCTCGGAAATAAAAAATGGAACTGGACGGGACTGCTTGCGGCGGTTTTGATGGGGCTTTCTAGAATCTACCTCATCGTGCATTATACGACGGACGTCATCGGCGGACTGCTTGTCGGCAGCATAGCGGCAGTAATTGCGTATTTCATCGTCAAACTGATTTTCTCCCTCTTGGAAAAGAATTCGGGGAACAATAAAGTTTGTCGGTTCGTATTACAGGCGGATATTTTGAATCTGCTGCCGAAGAAAGAGGTTTAATTCATGAATAAAAAAGGGAGTTCTTTTTTCAAAACTTAGTAAAAAACAATCAACGATAATTATAATTAAGGATATTAATAATAATAGGGAGACTGAACCAATATGAGCAAAAAGACAATTTACAAGAGCCCGTATAAGGAAGTATACGTAGAGGACGGAAAAATCGTTAAGTTGTTTGACGATTCCTTCCCCAAGTCAAATATTTTAAACGAAGCGCTCAACCAAGCCCGTGTGGAGGAGAGCGATTTAAACATTCCCAAACTTGAGGAAGTTACCAAAATAGACGGCAAGTGGGC
>JAFTRD010000117.1 GCA_017462425.1 Clostridia bacterium
GTGGCGGTTCATTCTTTTGAGCACCGAGGAAGAACCGCTCTGCAAGGATAGATGAAAATGCGGCGCAAACTCGGGTATTTCAGCCGCCGTTTTCAATAGCTTTTCGTCGATAACCCCGACTTCCAATGAGCCCAGCCTCAGTCTTGTGGGGATATGCGAAAGGGCTTTGAGCAACTCGGAAAGCGTTCTGCCTTTATCGTTATACGAGGAAATATCAATGCCCGTGAGCACCGTTTCCTCTGCGCCCGACTGCGCCACTTCGGCAACGATATCCTCCAGCGCTCGGGAACGGCTTCTGCCTCGCAGGTAAGGTACGATACAATAGGTACAGAAATTATTGCACCCGTCCTGAATTTTTACGAAATGCCGACTTTTTACCGCCGCAGGGAGGGGTAAATTGTCGTATTCTTTATCGAAATCGTCTATAAACGTGCCCTGCTCGTCTAATAAATTAAGAATTTTACTCTTTTGCCTTGCGCCCGTAACGAGGTATACGCCCTTACGCTCCTGAAACGCAGCCGCATTTTTTTGTACGGCGCAGCCGCAGACGATAATTTTTGCGTCGGGATTGTATTTATACACCCTCGCCAACAGCTGACGGCTCTTTTTTTCCGCCTCCGCCGTTACGGCGCAGGTATTGAGAATATATAAATCGGCGTAAGAAAGCTTTGTGGCAACCTCGTAGCCACGCTCCTTTAACCCTCGCACGAGGGATGCGCCCTCCACGTCGTTTACCTTACAGCCTAAAGTGAACACAACCGCCTTTGCCATTATTTAAGCTCTCCCAATCCAAACATAACCACCGAGGTAAGCGCCACCGCCGCCGTTTCCGCGCGTAAGATGCGCTTGCCTAAGGATACGCCCCGATAGCCCAGATTTTGCGCTAAGTCAAACTCCGCATGCGAAAAGCCGCCTTCACTGCCTACGACCAAAACGCAAGAGCCGTCTACCGTTTGTAAATCGGCGCCGCCTTCACGCAAAAATTCACAGGCGAAAATTTTATTCTGATAATCAGCTCCGCTTTCCAATGCCGCTTGCAGGGTGGGATAATAAGTAATTTCTGGGGCGCACGAACGCAGACACTGCTTTGCCGATTCCTGCGCTATTTTTCTTAAACGCTCGAGCTTGTTCTCGTTGACGTACGCCGAGGAGTATTCGGAGGAAAAGAGCGCAATCTCCTTTACGCCCAGCTCGGTTGCCTTCTGCACCACAAATTCGTTTTTATCGGCGTTCTTAAGATAGCCGAACAACAGCTTTACGTCCGTTTTCGCCTCTCTTTCGCCCTGATGACTGCCTAAAATATGCACGGCAATTTCCTTTTTATTCACCGAGGTTACCACGCCGTCGTATTCCAAACCGCTGTTGTCCAGAAGCACGATTTCACTGCCCTCCGTCAAGCGTAAAACGGTGCGGGCGTGGGTAAACTCCTCGCCCGTCAATAAGGCCTCGTCACCCGTAATTTCCTTTACGAAAAACCGCTTTTTTTCCGACATTACTTTCTCCTTAAAACCAGAGCGTGCCACTCCCCTTTTTGCCGTTCACGTTCCACAAAAAGTCCTTCACGTGCATATGTTTCCTTGACCATATCCAGTCTGTCGTGGATAATTCCCGAGAGAATCAGCACGCCGCCGACGGCGAGATATTTGGGAATGGACGGCGACAAGAGCGCCAACACCTCCGCCGTGATGTTCGCCACGATAACGTCGCCCATTACCTTGTTTTCGTCCAACAGATTGGAATGGGAAACGGTAACGTTATCCGCCACACCGTTTAATGCGGCGTTGTGGTTTGCCGAGTCCACCGCCACGGGGTCTATGTCCGTAAGATCGGCTTTTTTCGCGCCCAGCTTGATTGCCGAAATGCCCAAAATACCGCTGCCGCAGCCCACGTCGATACAGATAGAATTTTCGGTTAAATATTCCTGCAAAAGCTCCACGCACATAGACGTTGTTTCGTGCTCGCCCGTGCCGAACGCCATGTTGGAATCGAGCAGAACCACTCGCTCCTCCGCCGTGGGCGCATAGTCTATCCACTCGGGCACGACTACAATTTTCCCTAAATGAATGGGGCGGAAATGTTCTTTCCATACCTCCAGCCAGGCGTCCCCGTCCACGCTGCGAACGGTGTCCTCCAAAGAGCCGAAATCCATCATCCCGCCTGCGTTTTCTACCATGGTATGAATATCTTTGCGCAATAAACGGCGTACCTCTTCGGTCTTGTCCAATGAAACGTAACATTTCACCAGAACGTCTGCGCGCTCGTTGATTTTTAAATTATCGTCCATATAATCCCAGAAAATGCCGTCTTTGCCCTTTTGCAGATTGACGATATCGTTGGCGTCGCAGATATTCACGCCGAAATCGGTATAATTCCACATAGCGTCGGCAATCAATTCGCTCGCCGCCGTGGTGGTATGTATGGTAATTTCGGAAAATTGACTCATGATTTTACCCTTCTTTTTTATTTTCCCTATCATTATACCACGCCGACACGGGATTTTCAAGTAAATTTCACTAAATAGGCGTAGCCCGTTACAGGTTTCCAAAGGACGTGTCCTTTGGCATAGGGTGCGGGGAACGGAGTTCCCTGCAAAAAATATCCCCTACAAGCAAAACTCAGTTTTGCGCCCCTACCGCTTTGCGGTAAATAAAAAAGAAGTCCACCGACTTCCCTTTTTATTTGATGCGCGATTCTTTCTTTATTTGAGAATAAACGATTTCATATTCTTTTATGGCTTTTTCCGTATCCCCCAATCGCATATAAATATATCCCATACAAATCATAACGGCAAATTTTATATAAAACCTGTGTTTTATGTAGCCCGATTTTCTGCGTATTTTATTGCAAAAAATCCTTTCCACGTAAGCATTCTTTTCAACGATTGCCCTCAATTCGGGATAATTTCCCACGTACTTATCCCAGTTTTGAAAAAATTCGGCAAAAGACTTTATGAATATTTTCGCTGAATATCGCTTGATATTCCCATCGTAACGCACGTTTTTAAAATAATCCTCTCCGCTTTTTGCAAACAATGCCCCCGGAGATAACTTTTCTCTGCGCTTAGGCATTTTTCTTCTGTTTTTCATATATATTTATTCTATCAGAATAATTATTCTAAGTCAAATATTTTTAGAATAAAAGTTCTATAATCATTGTATGATATTTGGAAAAAGATTAAAAGAATTGTTAGAGGAAAATAAAATTTCCCAACAGGTATTTGCGGAAAAAATCGGATATTCTCAACGAGGCGTTTCTCGATGGATAAATTTGCAAAGCGAGCCAACGGAAGGTGCCATTCGGAAAACCGCCATCTTTTTTGACGTTTCCACCGATTATCTTTTAGGACTGGAAGATGAAACAGGCGTAAAAATTGATATTGAAATATAAAAACGGCGTTCCAAAGACGGAACGCCGTTTAATATTTTACTTATTCTTCTTTGAAGGGAAGCAATGCAACCACTCTTGCGCGCTTGATAGCGTAAGCAAGGGTTCTTTGATGTTTAGCGCAGGTGCCGGTCATTCTTCTGGGCAGAATTTTACCGCCTTCGGCAACGTACTTTTTCAAACGTGCAACATCTTTATAATCGATTACTTCAACCTTTTCCTGACAGAAAGCGCAAACCTTTCTGCGGGGAGCCTTTTTAAAGCTCTTTTTAACAGGTGCCTTTTCTTCCATAACGGTTACTCCTTATTTTAATTTATCTTCCCGTAAATCTTAGAACGGGATATCGCTGTCGTCCTCAAACGCCTGGAGAACAGGTTTCTTTTTGCCGGAAGACGCGGGCGCGGAGTAGGAGTCCTGCGAACCGTCTTCATTCGTGTTTTTAGGCGACAAAAATTCTACGTCTTCCGCAATAATATCGACAGCGGTGCGGCGAACGCCTTGATTGTCATCGTAATTTCTGATTTGAATGGAACCCGTTATTGCGACCTTAGAGCCCTTTTTCTGGTACTGCGCAACACGTTCGCCAAGACCACGCCAAGCGGTGATATTGAAGAAATCGGTCTGTCTTTCGCCGTCGGCGGAAGTATAATTTCTGTTTACCGCAATAGCGAAACGGCATACGCTTACGCCTGAAGGGGTGGTGGTCAATTCGGGATCTCTCGTTAAATTACCAATCAAAAAAACCTTGTTCATCTTTTATACCTTATCAATTCCTTAATTTATGCGATTTTTATAATCGTCTGTCTCATAACTTCTGCATTGATGCCGCATACACGCACGAGCTCATCGCAAATATCGCCATTGCCTTCAAAAGTCATCAATACGTAGTAAGCTTCCTTTTTGAAGTTGATGGGATACGCAAGCTTCTTGGTGCCCCACTTATCCGTGGATACAACGCTGCCACCTTTTGCGGTTACGATGCCTTCCAATTTTGCAATTTCCGCTTCCTTGGTTTCATCGGCAGACTCGTTGTTCAGCATTACGAGCATTTCGTATTTAACCATACTTTTTTTACCTCCCGGTCTTATTCGGCATACCTCCTACGGTATGCAAGGTTTGTTGAATGTTTTGAAAAGGGCTTATCCCTTTCATTACACCGTCTATATATTTTACTATATTTATCTCCCTAAGTCAATAAATTTATAGGCGGAAAGTAAAACTTTTTCCGCCTCTTTTTCGCAATTAATAGGGTTTTTTGCCGTAAAGCGCCTCCATATTATCCGAATAACGCTTTGCCTTGGGGTACTGCTTAACGTCCATATCGTCACGCATATCTTCCAGCTGTCTTTTTTGCTCTCTCGAAAGCTTCGTAGGCACTTCCACAAATACCTTCAGGTATAAATTGCCCGTTCCCTGACGGGAAGAAATGCCCTTCCCTCTGACGGTGAAAGTAGTTCCGCTCTGCGTGCCTTCGGGAATATCGTAAGTGAACGAATCGTTTAAATCGGGCACACGCACCTTTCCGCCCAGCGCTGCCGTGGCGTAGGGAATGGGTAATTCCACGTACAGGTCCATGCCCTTGCGCTGGAAAATTTTATGCGGTTCTACACGGAAAATAATATACAGATCGCCCGCAGGCCCGCCCGTCAACGAGGCGTGACCCATGCCACGCTTTAAGATGTAGCTCTGCGTATCTGCGCCGGCAGGAATATTAATGCTCAGTTTTTCCTCTTCACGGTTATATCTCTTACCCTTACACACGGGGCATTTGTCGATAATTTTCTTACCCGTACCCTCACAATCGGGACAAGCGGTAACCCGTACCGTTCTGCCGAACATGGTGTTCTGGGTCACCCGAACACGTCCCTGACCGCCGCATTTGGAGCAGGGGGAATACGCCGTACCGTTCTTAGCGCCCGTGCCTTTACAGGACGGACAGGATTTATTGCGGATATAGGAAATCTCTCTGGTACAGCCCTTGGCGGCGTCCATGAAGCTGAGCGTCATTTCCCTTTTAATATCCTCGCCGACGTTATCCTCGGGACGGCTGCTTCCGCCCATACCGCCGCCGAAGAAGGAGGAGAAGATATCTTCAAATCCGCCGAAGCCGCTGAAGCCCTGACCGGAGAATCCGCCGCCCATGCCGCCCATACCGGGATGCTCGAGCTCGTAGTCGTAGGCGGCGCGCTTTTGTTTATCGGACAGCGTTTCGTTCGCCTCGTTGATTTCTTTGAATTTTTCCGCCGCATCCTTATCGTTGGGATGCAAGTCGGGGTGATATTCCTTTACCTTTTTACGGTAAGCGGATTTTATTTCCGCCTCGGTTGCGGTTTTGGAAACACCCAAAATATCGTAATAATTTTTCTTATCTGCCATAATGCACCTGTCTTTGGATAGTCTCTTTCCGTCTTGGGATTCCAAAGGGACAAGTCCCTTTGGTGGGAGGTGCGGAGGGCGACTGCCCTCTGCGTTATTAAGCCCTTTATAAGCAAGGCTACGCCTTGCGTTCTCATCGCCTTTGGCGATAAATAACGCAATCGAAGATTGCTTTTTTAAGACTATGGCGTAAGGGAACGCCGCTTTTTACCAACCCTTGCGAAGGGCGTTACGCCCTCTCGACACCCACATTGGAGGCTAAGAGGAGAACGGCCCTTGAAAATCCCCTATCGGAAAATCCCGTATAACTCGCAAAATTACCCAAACGGAAAATTTGGGTAATTTACGGTAGTATTTTAGTGAAATTTACTGGTGAAATTCTTCGTCGCCGCCGCCTGCGTTCTGCGCACCTGCCTGCGCCTGCTGATACAGCTTAGCGAATACCGGCTGTACGGCGTTCATCAGCGTATCGTACGCCGCAACGATCTTTTCGTCGTCGCCGCTTTCAAGGTCTGCCTTGGCTGCGGATACTGCGGACTCTACGGTGGACTTATCGTCCTCGGAGAGCTTATCGCCAGCCTCTTTCAAGGTCTGTTCAATGGAGAAGATTGCGCCGTCGAGCTTGTTCTTATTCTCCACCTGCTGCTTTCTCTTCTTGTCCTCTTCGGCAAAACGCTCTGCGTCCTTTACCGCCTTGTCGATTTCCTCTTCGGAGAGGTTGGTGGAGTTCTGAATGGTGATGTCCGTGGATTTACCCGTACCCTTATCCATTGCCGTTACGTGCACGATGCCGTTGGCGTCGATGTCGAAGGTAACTTCGATTTGAGGGATGCCTCTGGGAGCGGGAGCAATGCCGCTGAGCATGAAGTTGCCGAGCGTTTTATTATCACGGCAGAACTCTCTCTCGCCCTGCAATACGTGAATGTCAACGCTGGTCTGGTTATCCGCCGCCGTGGAGAATACCTGACTCTTTTTTACAGGAATAGTGGTATTTCTGTCGATAATTCTCGTGAATACGCCACCGAGGGTTTCAATACCCAAGGAAAGCGGGGTTACGTCGAGGAGGAGTACGTCCTTTACCTCACCGGTGAGAACGCCGCCCTGTACGGCTGCGCCGATGGCAACGCATTCGTCGGGATTGATGCCCTGGAAGGGCTTTTTGCCCGTTTCCTGCTGTACCTTTGCCACGACTGCGGGCATACGGGTAGAGCCACCGACCAAGA
>JAFTRD010000118.1 GCA_017462425.1 Clostridia bacterium
CGTTTGCGGGCAGAAACTTCGAGTATTACTCTGAAGACCCCGTAGTAAGCGGTACAATCGCCTGTGAGGTAGTAGAGGGGGCGGCAAATAAGGGCTGTTACGCTTACCTCAAGCATTACGCGCTCAACGATACCGAGGTTATGCGTGTTACCAATCTTTGCACCTGGGCAGACGAGCAGACCATTCGTGAAATTTATTTAAAACCCTTCCAGTACGTCGTGGAAAACGCTAAGACGCAGATGAAATATATCTCCGACACCCAAGGCACGGTTTCCATTCGTACCATGCCCGCTTGTACGGCAATGATGTCCTCGTTCAACCGCATCGGCGGCGTCTGGGCGGGCGGCAGCTATGCGCTCATGCAGGAAGTACTGCGTGACGAATGGGGCTTTAGAGGTCTGGTCATTTCCGACTTTAACTTATACGATTATATGAATCCCGACCAGGGCGTTCGTGCCGGTACGAATTTACAGCTTACGTGGACGAACAACAAGGTCAATTACGCCGATACCTCCTCTGCCACCACCCGTCAGGCAATCCGTCAAGCGTATAAGAATATGTGTTACACGGTCGTAAATTCCAATAAAATGCAGGGCGTTGCCCCGGGCTCCATCGTCGTTTACGGCTTGGCTTGGTGGCAAATTCTGGTCATCGTGTTCGACGTTTTAGCAGGCTTGTTCGTCCTCGGCGGCATTGTGTATATCATCTACGATAAGAATAAAAGAAAGGACGCTTAAACGAAATCTTAACGTAACCACCCTTCTATTTTCTTGCTTTTAAAGGAAATATTCGGTATAATCGTGAGAGGAGGGAAACGTATGAATCAAATCAAAATCGGTAAATACCGTCATTTTAAAGGCAACGAATACGAGGTTTTGTGTATCGCCAAACATTCCGAAACGCTGGAAGATATGGTCGTATACCGCGCGCTGTATAAAGAGGACAGCGTTTGGGTGCGCCCCGCCTCTATGTGGTGCGAAACCGTGCAAAAAGAGGGAAAATCCTTTCTAAGATTCACGTATATCGGCGAATAATACAAAAAAATATTGCCTGTCAAGTAAAAATGCTTGACAGGCTTGTTTTTTTCTGTTACACTTGAAAAAGTAAAGAAGGGGAACGGTTATGGAACGCACGGTAGTAAAGGCGGAAGCCGTAGAACAAATTATGCAGAATAAAGATCTGCGTTTTTTACAGCTTTGGGACTTATACGGCGTACTTTTAACCGAAAATCAACGGGAAATTACCAATCTTTATTTTAACTGCGACCTTTCTTTGGGTGAAATTGCCGAACAGAAAGGGGTATCCCGTCAAAGCGTTTCCGACTGCTTACGTAAATGTCGAAAACAGCTTGAAACTTACGATAAAAAACTTGGATTCGTGAAGGCTTTAACCGATTTATCCCGTGAATATTCGGCGTATATGACGACGGTTTTACGCTGGCTGAACGAGCTCAAAGCGAAAAATCCCGATTTAACGAAAGAGGTTTCGGCGTTACAAAACGCATTATCCGAAGTTCACAAAGAATTTGGCGCAGAAGAAACGCCCGTGGAAAACGGCGTAATCGTTGGGAAAGTCATTCGTGACGAGGAGTAAGAAATGGCATTATTCGGTTCACTCTCCGAAAGATTAAATCATATATTTTCCAAGCTGACCAAGCGTGGTAAGCTGACGGAGCTGGAAATTAAAACCGCCATGCGTGAGGTGCGTATCGCTTTACTGGAAGCGGACGTCAATATCCGTGTGGCAAAGGATTTCATCAATAACGTATCCCAAAAAGCGGTGGGACAGGAAATTTTACAGTCCTTAAACCCCTCGCAGCAGGTTATAAAAATCGTCAATGAAGAGCTGATTGCGCTCATGGGCTCGGCAAACGCCAAGCTGGAGGTTTCTCCCAAGCCGCCCACGGTCATCATGATGTGCGGTCTGCAGGGCGCAGGTAAAACCACGCTTTGCGGCAAGCTTGCCATACAGCTTAAAAAACACGGCAAGCGCCCTCTCCTCGTGGCAGGGGATATTTACCGTCCTGCGGCAATTCACCAGTTGCAGGTCGTAGGCGGACAGGCGGGCGTAGAAGTGTTTGAAAAGGGTACGCAAAGCCCCGTTAAAACGGCGCAGCAGGCAATAGAACACGCACGAAAAATGGGCTACGATACGGTAGTTTTAGATACGGCGGGACGCTTACAGATAGACGAAACGCTCATGCAAGAGCTGGAAAACGTCAAAAAACACGTTGAAGTTACCGAAACGTTGTTGGTGGTAGACGCCATGACCGGTCAAGAGGCGGTAAACGTAGCCAAGACCTTCAACGAGCGTTTAGAGGTAACGGGCGTAATTTTAACCAAACTGGACGGCGACACCCGTGGCGGTGCGTGCCTCTCCATTAAGGCGGTAAAGGGCAAGCCCATTAAATTTATCGGCGTAGGCGAAAAACTTACCGATTTAGAGCCGTTCTATCCCGACCGTATGGCGTAGAGAATCCTGGGCATGGGCGACGTGCTTTCTTTGATAGAAAAGGCGCAGCAGGCAATTACCGAAGCGGACGCCGAAAAGATGCAAAAGAAAATGCGTGAAAATTCCTTCACGCTTTCCGACTATCTCGAACAGTTTGAGATGATGAAAAAAATGGGCGGCATCAGCGCCCTGATGGGTATGCTTCCCGGCGCAAAAATGAAGATACGTGAAGAAGATATCGATGAAAAGAAGATAGAGCGCAACCGTGCCGTCATTCTTTCCATGACGCCGCAGGAACGGGAAAATCCCACCATCATCAACTCGTCCAGAAAGCGTAGAATTTCTCAGGGCAGCGGCGTGCCGATACAGGACATCAACCAGCTCCTTCGTCAGTTCGACCAGGCGAAACAGATGATGAAACAAATGAAAAGAGGTAAGGGAAAATTCAAACTTCCTTTTTAACTCCGTCGATCTATAAATTAAAAAAACAAAAAAATTATAATACATTTGGAGGTAAAAAATTATGGCAGTAAAGATGAGACTGACGAGAATGGGCGACAAAAAGAACCCTCAGTATCGTGTGGTTGGAGTGGACAGCAGAAAGGCAGCAACGGGTGAATATATCGAGTGCGTTGGTAAATACCATCCCACCGCTAACCCCGTCGTTATCGATATCGAGGCTGACAGAGCTAAATATTGGCTCTCCAACGGCGTTCAGCCCACCGATACGGTTAAGAATCTGCTCGTAAAAGCAGGCGTTGTAGAAAAGCCCACCAAGCTCAGCCCTTCTAAGACCAAGGGCAAAAAGTCCAAAGAGTAATCTCGTAAAGTAAGAAAAGCGAGGATGCTGTAAAATGCTGGAACTCATAAAATACGTCGTCGATCAGTTTGCCGAAAACAAGGACGAAGTGGAAATTCGCACTGAAGAAAAGGAAAATTCCATTGTAGTAACGGTTGTTTTGGCTGCCTCCGATATGGGAAAGGTCATCGGCAAACAGGGCAAAATCGCCAAAGCGCTCAGAACGCTCGTTCGTGCGGCTACGCCCAGAAACAGTAAAAAGTACATTGTGGAAATTCAGGAAAAGGGCGCTTGCGCTCCTGCCGACACGGACGCAGAAGATGCGGAATATTAATTTTTCCCGAAAAATACTTTAAAAATAAAAAATACCTTTCGCAGCCTTGCGAAAGGTATTTTATTACCGTTTTATTTAAATTTTCTCAATTTTAATCAGATTTTTAGAGCCTGTTTTGCCGTTGGGAATACCGCCCGTAATCACCGCAAAGTCGCCTTTTTGCAAATTAAGAACTTTTTTCGCCATCTTTTTGGCCTCGTAAAAAAGTACGTCGGTAGAGGAAAACTCTTCCGCCATCACGGGGGTTACGCCCCAGGAAAGCGCCAATTTTCTCCAGGTTTTTTCATTGGTAGTCATGCCGATAATATCCGTGGGGGAACGGAATCGTGATACCATGCGAGCCGTCACACCCGAAAGGGTGCAGGTAACAACGGCTTTTGCTTTTAAATCAATCGCCATGGCGCAGGTGGCGTGGGAAAGTGCGTCCACTTCATTGCGTATCTTAAACTCGTAACGGTTGAAGCGTTTGGCGTAATTGATGTCCGTCTCTGCCTGTTCGGCAATTTTTGCCATGGTCTTTACGGTCAGCGCAGGGTACCGTCCCGCCGCCGTTTCGCCCGAAAGCATAATAGCGGAAGAACCGTCGAACACGGCGTTGGCAACGTCGGAAATTTCCGCTCTCGTGGGGCGGGGGTTATGGATCATAGATTCCAGCATTTCGGTTGCGGTAATCACTCGTTTGCCCAGCATACGGCAGGTTTCAATTAGCTCTTTTTGAATCCCGGGCACTTCTTCAAAGGGGATTTCCACGCCCA
>JAFTRD010000119.1 GCA_017462425.1 Clostridia bacterium
AAGTGCGGGACGGCTGTTCTCCTCCGCTTCGAGCAGCGCACGCGCCACACCCAAACGGATAGCGCCTGCCTGACCGGTATAACCGCCGCCGATTACGTTGACAATTATGTCGTATTTGGATTCAATCTCCAAAAGCGTAATGGGCTGTTTTACAATGTATTGAAGGGTTCCCTGAGGGAAATAATCCTCAAATGCGCGGTCGTTAATTACAATGGTTCCGTTGCCGCCGGGGATAAGACGAACGCGGGCAATTGCCTTCTTTCTTCTGCCCGTACCCCAGAATTGAAGCTTCTTTTTTACGTTTGCTTTAGCCATAATTCTTTATCCTCTCCTTAGTCAACTTTCAGCTCTTCGGGTTTCTGAGCCGCGTGGTTGTGTTCCGCTCCTTTATAAACTTTGAGCTTTTTGATCATCTGTCTGCCAAGGCTGTTCTTGGGCAACATTCCCTTTACCGCTTCGTATACCGCAAGGTCACTCTTTTCAGCCATCATTTTCTTGTAGGCAATTTCTTTCAGACCGCCGATATAACCAGTATGGTATCTGTAAAATTTGTTTTCCAACTTCTTCCCCGTCAACACGGCTTTGTCCGTATTGATAACGATTACGAAATCGCCGGTATCGACGTTGGGAGTGTAGGTAGGCTTGTTCTTAACTCGGAGTAAGGAAGCAACACGTCTTGCAAGACGTCCCATAGGAACACACGCCGCATCTACGACGTACCACTTTCTTTCAACCGATTCGGCCTTCGCCATATAGGTCTTCATAATATGTTACTCCTTGTTTCGTGTATATTTTTCTTTTTTGTGTGTTTGCCTAAGAAGCTTCTTTCCAAAACCGCTCAACTAACGGGGAAAAACGGGTTTTTCAAGGGGCTTCCCTAAGCTTGCCTATTTATTGTATTATGAAAAGAAATTTAAGTCAAGCTGTTTTGCGCCGACTTTTTCAACTTTTTTTATTTTTTTCGATTTTTTTTTCTTTTCCCGTTTTCTGTACCCAAAAAGGCGCCGCAACCATGTGCAACGCCCTTCTTTACTATTATATAATGACGAAAAACGCCCCTCCGCAGAGAGCCGTTTTCACTATTTTCGTTTTATTTGGATTTTTTACAGGTGAGTACTTTCCAAACAAGCGCCGCCAACGCCGCTCCGACAAGAGGACCGACGATGAACACCCAAAGCTGCTGCAAGCCGACCACGTTACCGCCGAACGCGCGCACAATCGCAGGACCGATACTTCTTGCGGGGTTAACGGAAGTTCCCGTAAGGCTGGTGCCGAGCAGATGCACAAGAGTAAGTGCGCCGCCGATGACCAATCCCGTAACCGTCGTATTTTCACTCTTGGAGGTTACGCCGAGAATGGCGAGCACGAACACAAAGGTAAGCACCGCTTCCACCGCCAAGCCGACAAACAGGGCTCCTACGTCGCCGTAGCTTGCCTCTAACGCGCCCACGCCGTTGACGCAACCTGCAATTTCGTCAAAGCCGCCTGCAAACAACGCCACAACCAACGCACCTAAAAATGCACCGAACACCTGCGCTATAACGTAGCCCACGAAATCCTTTAAGGACATTTTTTTGCTCAGTAGCATAGCAAAGGAAACCGCAGGATTGATATGACAGCCCGAAATGTTCCCGATAGAATACGCCATACCTACAATCACCAGTCCGAACGCCAAAGACGTTGCGGTTTTGCCAGCTGCGTCCGCGCAACCGACAATAGCGGCTACGCCGCAAGCCAACGCCACCAGCACAAACGTACCGATACATTCTGCCAAATACTTCTTCATACCTTCTTTCAT
>JAFTRD010000120.1 GCA_017462425.1 Clostridia bacterium
GCCATGATTGATAACGTAGATTCTGAAATGTGGCAGGACTATACCCCCGAAACGGTTGACGGTTTAACGGCATTCTCGCACGCAAAAACGGACAGAACGGCAGCAAAAATTATTGAAACTTATGAAGACAATCTTGCTTGCGGTCTGGTAAACCTTGCAAATATTTTCCGTCCCGACGTTATTATGCTCGGCGGCGGCATTGCAAACCAAGGCGAAAACTTAACCAAACCTCTGCAAAAGAAGTTCGATAAAGAAATTTTTGCTCACGGTTTAGGCGTAGCTGTTCCCATTGTAAAAGCGTCTTTGGGCAACAAGGCAGGCGTTCTTGGCGCAGCAGCTTACGCTATGGATGAAATAAAATAAAATTGAAATAAAAACCTGTAACAAAAGTTAACTTTTTTATCTGATAACCGTTCAAGAGAGAAAACTTGGACGGTTATTCTGTATTTTACCATAATTTATTTGCAAATATTTAAAAAATACTGTAAAATAAAAAGAGAGCAAAACGCTCGTCATTTTCTGTCTTTATAGGAGGTAATTTTAGTGAAAAAATCGGTAGCTATTTCCATTTTTTCTATAATTTTAGCCTTGGCAACGGCGATAATATCTGTTGGGTTTGGTTGGAGCGCCGTTGGATATTACGTAGAAAACTATTTCGGCTGGGGCGCCGTCGAACAAAAAGAGGATGGTACGGTAACGTATTATTCTCCTAAATATGCAACCGAAAGGGAAGCAAATTCCGTCTCCAGAGAGGTTGCAATAAAGGCGCAGGCAGAAGGCACGGTTCTTCTTGAAAATAACGGTGCGCTGCCGCTGGAAAAATCCGAGCGAAATATATCCGTATTCGGTACGGGCTCAATCAACATTGCCTACGGCGGTACGGGCTCTGGCGAGGGCAACGGCGGTAAAGCCAACGTCGATTTATACATCGCCTTGAAAGATGCGGGTTTTTCCTATAATCCCGAGCTTAAAAAGTTCTATGAGAAAAAATATAAAGCGGGCTACCACAGAGGCAACGGTACCGACATGAACGGCGCTTATAAAGGCATAAAAGGCGCTCGTAGTTACGGTTATTCCATCAATGAAGTAGAGCGTACGGCATATTCCTCCATTCAATCTTCCTATGAAGAGTATGACGATGCCGCTATTATCGTCATTTCCCGCAGTGGCGGCGAGGGACAAGACTTGCCTACAAGCATGCTTGATTTTTACGAAAAGGATGATAAACATTATCTCGAGCTGACCGACGAGGAAATCGAGCTCTTAAAAGAGGTAAAAGAAGGCGGTTTTGGAAAAATTATCGTGCTTTTGAATACGCTCAACGTATTTGAAACCGGCTTTTTAAAAGACAAGCAATACGGAATAGACGCTGCGCTCTGGATCGGCGGCACGGGACAGTATGGTTTAGAGGCTGTGGCAAAAATTTTGACGGGAGAGTTAACCCCCGAGGGTAGACTTCCCGATACGTATGCGTACGATCTTTTATCTGCGCCCGCTATGGTAAATTATGGCGATAACCGTTATACCGAAAACGGAAAAAAAACAACGGCAGCCTACGTGGCTTATGAAGAAGGAATTTACGTAGGCTACCGTTATTATGAAACACGCTATGCCGATTTTATGAGCGATAATGGGAATGCGGGTAATTTTAATTATCAAGAGCAGGTAGTTTATCCGTTTGGCTACGGATTAAGCTATACCGATTTTATCTGGAGTCAGCCCACAATGTCCGTGGACGGGGATAAAATTACCGTCAGCGTTACGGTTACCAATATTGGAACAACCAAGGGGAAAGAGGTCGTTGAGTTATATCTGAACAAGCCTTATACCCGGCATGATGCGCAAATCGGCGTAGAGGAATCGGCGGTGGAGCTGGTGGGATACGCAAAGACGAAAACGCTTTCTCCAAACGAGCACGTTGAAGTTTCCATTACCGTTGATAAAAAACAACTTTCTTCCTATGATGCCTATGAAAAGAAAACGTATCGCATGGATTCCGTTTAATAACGTTTAGCGGCGGCAAAAAATGCGAACGATGCGGTAGAAGCCGTGATGAATGACGACTAAAGTGTTTTAATCTACGAGCAATTTGAGGACGTAACGTTCTCTGAAAGTACTACAGGTTACGCAATTACCAACCGTTTCGAGACTGAAAACTATACGTCTA
>JAFTRD010000121.1 GCA_017462425.1 Clostridia bacterium
CCGCCGTCGATGATGACGAGGTCGGGCTTGGGGAATTTATACTCCTCCTCCGTACCCAGCTTTGAAAGCCTTCTATAAAGCGTTTCCTGGAGAGAGGCAAAGTCGTTTGCGCCCTCTACGGTCTTAATTTTAAAGCGACGGTAGCTCATTTTGTCCGCCTCGCCGTCGATAAACACCACCATAGAGGCAACCTTATCCACGCCTGAAACGTTGGAAATATCGTAACATTCCATGCGACGGGGATAGCGTTTTAAGCCCAAAAGCTGTTGTAACCGCTCGCAGGCACGCTTGGTCATATCGTCCCTGTGTTTAATTTTTTCCACGTTCTTGGCAAGGTACTCCGTTGCATTTTGCGCCGCCATTAAAAACAGTTCTTTTTTTACACCCTGTTTGGCAAAAACTATCTCTACTTTTTTACCCGACGTAATTAAAAAATACTCTTCCAACAGCGCTTTTTCGCAGTATTCCTCGGTAATAATCTCCTCGGGAAGCTCGTGACGGGAATAATACTGTAACAAAAACGCCGTCAATGCGTCCTTGCCCTCCAAGGAAGCGTCCTCTAAGGCGTAATTGCTGCCGCCTTGCATCATGCCCTTTCGGGTAATTAAAACGCTTGCCGCCGCATATAAGCCGTCGCTTTTGAGCGCCACGATATCGGCGTTGATACAGCGGTTGATGGCGGTGATACGCTTTTGCTTCAAGCGGGAGAGCATGCCCAGTTTTTCCTTATACGCCATGGCAATTTCAAACTCTTCCCGTTCGGCAAAGGTGAGCATTTTCTGGCGCAGAATCTCCTCCGCCTCCTCGTACTCGCCGTCTAAAAAGCGGATTGCCTTTTTTACCTGCTCGGCGTATTCTTCCTGACTGCAATAATGCGCGCAGGGCGCACCGCAGCGGTGGAGGTGATATTCCAAGCACGGACGCTTTTGTTTTTCGGTTACGCTGACCTTGCAGGTGCGCACGTTATAGACCATGGAAAGGATTTCGAGAATATCCTTACAGCGAATGCCTGCCATGAAAGGACCGAAATATTTGCCGTCTTTTTTAATTTTACGGGTGATGGAAACGTACGGGTACGGCTCTTTGGTATGAACCTTGACGTAAGGGTAGGTTTTATCGTCCTTTAAAAGGATATTATACTTCGGTTTGTGTTTTTTAATGAGCGTATTTTCCAGGGAAAGAGCGTCTGCCTCGCTTTTACAAACGATATAATTAAAGTCGGCAATATTTGCGACCATGGCGGCTACCTTTTCGCTCTTTTCGTCGTTATGGAAATACTGCCGTACACGGTTTTTTAAAATACGCGCTTTGCCGACGTAGATAACTGCGCCGTCCTTATCCAGCATGATATATACCCCCGGCGTATCGGGGAGCAGTTTTAATTTTTCCCGTAATGCGTTCATATTTTTATTATACACTTTCTATCAGGGTTTGACAAGCTAATAACCCAAAAATTCCACGCCCTTTAACAGCACGTCGTTGACGGTGTCGTTGACCAGAGAATAAAAAATAATCTTCCCCTGCCGTTTTGCCTGCACGATGCCGATATTTTTTAAGAAGCGAAGCTGGTGCGAAACGGTGGTCTGGTTTAAATTTAAAATTCTGGATAAATCGGTAACGCACATCTCGGAAATGGCGAGCGCCGAGAGCATTTTAACCCTCGTAGGATCGGAAAAAATGGAAAAAAAGCACACGATGCCGTCGAGAATTTCCCCGTCGGGAACGTAATCCTCCACCAAGCTCTGCGTGCGCTTATCTAATAACAACATTTGACCTTCACTCATATACTGACCTCCTTGCATTATACTTGCTTCATATGTTAGCATATACAAGTGAAAGTATTTTTTTGTAATTTATACTTTTTTGTCTGTTTTAATCGATTTTGACAACCGTATACCCCGCCGCCGTTACCGCGAATACAAGCGATTCTTCCTGCGTTGGATCAAAAAGCGTAACCACGGCGGTCTTTTTTTCCAAGTCCACGGTTACGTTCCCCTCGCCCGCCACGCTCTCCAGCGCCTTGGTAACGTGGGCTACGCAGTGCATACACATCATCCCTTCTACGTGTAAAGTTTTTGTCATTTTACCGTTATTCTCCTTATTCTCCTTATTTTCCTTATTTTCCTTATTTTTAATATTTTTCTTTTTGCGGAACGCCGTCAGACGCAGGGCGTTGCCGACCACGAAGAGCGAGCTTAAGCTCATACACGCCGCCGCAATCATGGGATTGAGCGTAATGCCTGCAAAGGCCAAAGCCCCTGCCGCTACGGGAATGGCAATACAGTTATAAAAGAACGCCCAAAACAGGTTTTCTTTGATGGTAAGCACCGCCCTTTGGCTGAGCGCCAGCATATCGTCCAGCGCAGAAAGCTCGCCCGAGGCGAGAACGACGGAGGCGCTGTCTATCGCCACGTCCGTACCCGTACCCACGGCAATCCCCACGTCCGCCTCTTTCAGCGCCGGAGCGTCGTTGATGCCGTCCCCCACCATTGCAACCGTACCGCCCATACGCTGTGCGTTAACGACGCATTGCAGTTTGTCCTCGGGTAAGACCTCGGCGTAATATTCGTCTATGCCTACCTTTGCGGCAATAGCGCCCGCCACGTGTTGATTGTCGCCCGTGATCATCACCGTACGGATTCCACGCTTTTTCAGGTCGGATACCGCCTGAACGCTGCTTTCTTTTAAGACGTCTGCCACGGCGAAAATTGCCAGGAGGGTATCGTTTTCGGTAAAATAAATAACCGTTTTGCCTTGGCGCATAAACTCATTTCCTCTTTCCAGCTCCTTCACGCCCTTGCAAAGCTTGGCATTGCCGATGCGGTAGGTCTTTCCGTCGTATTCCGCCACGGCGCCCTGACCCATGACGTAGCGGTAGGTTTGCACCTGACAGGAATCGCCGCAGAACTTACGCACGCATTCCGCTAAGGGATGATTGGAAAGATTTTCAATGCCGCCCGCAATTTTTTTGACCTTTGATTCCTCACCGAAACAGAGAAAATCGGTAACCGTTGGCTCGCCTTGGGTGAGCGTTGCCGTTTTATCGAGCAGCACGCAATTAATTTCCGCCGTCCGTTGCAACGCCTCGGCGTCCTTATATAAAATGCCCATGCCTGCGCCTCTGCCCGTAGCCGCCATCACCGCTACGGGGGTGGCAAGCCCCAACGAACAGGGACAGGAGATGACGAGCACGGATACCGCAAAGTTCATTGCCTGCGCTATATCGCCCGTAATCAGTAGCCATATAATAAAGGTAAAAACAGCGATTCCCGTAACGGCAGGGACAAAAATTCCCGCTACCGTATCAGCGATTTTCTGTAAAGGCGCTTTGCTGGCGCCGGCTTCACGTACCATTTTTATAATTCTGGAAAGCGTGGTCTGTTCACCCACTCTGGAGGCGTAAACGGTCAGCGCTCCGCTTTTTACGATATTGGCGGAGGTAACCGTATCGCCCGCCTTTACCTCCACGGGCAGGCTTTCACCCGTTACCGCAGACGTATCCACGAAGGCGTGTCCCCCTACCGCTTGCCCGTCTACGGGGACGTAGTCGCCCTGCTTTACCAGCACCAAGTCGCCGACCCGAAGGTCGGAAACGTCTACGATTTTATACGTACCGTCGGGCAATACCAAGTTTGCCGTGGCGGGAGCCAAGCGGATGAGTTTTTCTATTTCTCCGCCCGTGCGTTTTTTGGAGAGCGCTTCCAGCCATTTGCCCAGCGTGACGAGCGTGAGGATCATGCCCGCCGACTCGAAATACAGATGCGAAGCGTGCGACTGTACAAAGCTAAAACTTAAAATTACCAAAACCACGCTGTAAATATACGAAACCGCTGCACCCAGACTTACCAAGGTGTCCATATTGGGAACGCCCTTCAATAATGCCCGAGCCCCAACGGTGAAAAATTTAAAATTCACGATAATGATAATCGTGCTCAATGCCCATTGTAAAACGGAATTGACGAAAGGGTTAGGCTGGGGCAGACCTATCATCTCGCCCATGGAAAAATACATGAGCGCAACGAGAAGTATAGCGGAAAGGAGAAACCTTGCACGCAAAAGGATATCTTCCGGCTTTTTATTGCGAGAAAATTCCTCCTCGGAGATACCGTATCCCAGCGAACGCACGACGGCAAAGATGTCCCGCTTGGAAATTACCCTTTCGTCGTATTCAATCTGCACGCTCTCCCCCATCAGGGAAACGTTGACGAAAGTAACGCCCGACTGTTTTTTTAACGTGCGTTCTATGCCCGAAGCGCACGCTGCACAAGTCATGCCGCTGACCGAAAATTTTTCTTTCATGCTTGAAACCTCCTGAACAGGCTGACGATTTCGTCCAGCACCTCGGTATTCCCCTTTTGCACGTGTTCCGCCACGCAAGTATGCACGTGCGTGTCTAAAATGGCGCTTGCAAGGCTTTTTACCGATTTATCCACCGCCGATAGCTGAATGAGAATATCCTCGCAGTAACGGTCTTCTTCAATCATCTTTTTAATCCCGTTCATCTGCCCCGTAATGCGGTTGATGCGGGAAGAAAGCCGCCTCTTCTCTTCTTCACTTCTATCCGTACTCTTCATCCGACTACAACAATTCTCTTTTTTCTGCATTTTATCCTTTATCCTTTTGCTTGCAATATGCAATATACCCCCAGGGGGTATTCTGTAACCGTATTATATAGGACGAGGGAGGAATTTGTCAAGTATTTAGGATAAAATAAGTAAGAAAGAAAGCGCAAAAAAACGGACCGTGACAAAACACGATCCGCCGTTTTTAAAAAACTAAAAAAGGAAAAAATTTGAATTGTTAGTTTTTCTTTTCTGCCTGGCTGACAACTTCCTTGCCGTCATAGTAGCCACAGTTAGCGCATACAGCGTGAGAAACCTTTAATTCGTGGCAATGAGGGCACTCAGCGAGCGTGGGAGCCGTTGCCTTGAAGTTCGCA
>JAFTRD010000122.1 GCA_017462425.1 Clostridia bacterium
ACTGCTTTTGCCCTTGCAGCCCTTGCGTGAAAAAGCTCAAAAAACGCCGCAATTTATTCCGGGCGAGCGTACGGAGAGGGTCAAGCTGATCCCCCTAAAAGAGAGTGTGGGGTATACCTGCGCCCAAAACGCAGGGTTGTTTCCGCCCTGTATTCCCGTGGTAAGCGAGGGGCAGAAGATAGAAAAAGAACACGTTGAAATACTTATAAAAGCCGTCAATACCTACGGCTTGACGGAAAATAAAATTACGGTATATACATATGAGAGGCAAACTGATTAGTTTCGAGGGCTGTGAAGGCTCGGGAAAATCCACAAAACTGAAAATGCTGGAGGGGTATTTACAGGAGAAGAATATTCCCTACCTCTACACCCGTGAGCCGGGTGGAAATGCGGTATCCGAGCGTATCCGTTCGGTGATTTTAGACCCCGAAAATACCGACATGACCCCCGAGTGCGAGGCGCTTTTATACGCTGCGGCAAGGGTACAGCTATTGCGTAGAGTCATAGAGCCTGCGCGTGCGCAGGGCAAGCTGGTCGTGTGCGACAGGTACGTCGATTCGTCGCTTGCCTACCAGGGCGAGGCGAGGGGGCTGGGACAGGAATTCGTGCGGAAAATCAATTCTTACGCCTTTGAAAATTACCTGCCCGACTGTACGGTGTTTCTGGATATTTCCCCCGAGAAAGCGTTTGAAAGAAAGCACGGCGCCGACGAAAACGACAGAATAGAGCAGGCAGGACTTGCCTTTCATAATAAAGTATACGAGGGGTATTTAAAAATCGCCAAGGAAGAGCCAAACCGATTCATTCGGATAAACGCCGTAGGCACGAAACAGGAAACCTTTGAACGGGTGTTAAAGGTATTACAGGATAAGGGAATTTTATAAAAAAGAAGGAAAGGGCATTGCAGAAGTTGTTGCGTTCTACAACCGCATATAAATTACTTTGTCAGGAAGCCAAGGAAAAGAGGCTTGCCAACACCTATTTATTGCTGTTTAACGACGAAGCCAATCTGCGCCTTGCCTTAAAAGAGCTTGCTTGCCTGTTTTTTGACGGCTCGACTGCAACGATCTCACGCATCGAACGGGAAACTCACCCCGACTGTCTCTTTTACCCCCAAAAGGGTAAGGCGCTCGATAAGGACGTAACCTCGGCAATCTTAGAGGAGAGCTGTTTAAGCCCCGTAGAGGGAAAGCGCAAGCTGTTCGTATTGGATAATTTTCACAAGGCAAGCGCCGTCGTACAGAACAAACTTTTAAAGGTCTTGGAAGAACCGCCCCAGGGTGTGTATTTTCTACTGGGCGCAACCACCGAGTTTCCGCTGCTTGCAACGGTCAAATCCCGAGCCAAAAAGCTGGAAATCCCGCCCTTTTCCGAAGCCGAGGTAGAAGCGTGCTTAACCCGCCTCTATCCCGAGCGTAGCGCGGAGGACGTAGCGGTATACGCCGCCGCTTCGGACGGTTCGGTGGGCAGGGCGCAAAGTCTTTTCACCGGCGGCAGGTATAGCGAGCTTTACCAAAAGGCGTTCGCTTGCGTGGCGGCGGAAAGTGGAAATATTTGCAAAGCCGCCCGTGCGTTAAACGGAACGGAGGAAAAAACCGAGGTAATATCGCTCATACGCAGGATTTATCGGGATATACTTTTTTCCCTCACCGCTCAGCCCTACGGCACGAAAGGAGAATCGGAAAAAATCAAAGGCTTGGCAAAGGACTTCACCCCTACCGTAGCGGTGTTTGCGCTTGACGTCTTTGCCGAAGCGGAAAAACAAATTGTGTTCAATTCTAACCTCGCTCAATGCGTGGAGGTTGCGCTCTGGAAGATAGATAAGGAGAAACAAAGATGCAAAAAATAGTAGGAGTTAAATTTAAAAACACCTGTAAGGTATATTACTTTTCCCCTGCGGAAAACGAAGAATACGAAAAAGGCATGGACGTTATCGTAGAAACGGCGAAGGGGCTGGAATGCGGTACGGTTACCATTCCCACGCAGGAGGTGGAGGATGACAAAATCCCCTCGGCGCTCAAGCCAATTCTGCGTATAGCCAAGGCTAAAGACTTGGAAAAAATCCAGAAAAAAGATTAACGCCGACCAGAGGCAATGAAATTCGGCAAGGAATACGTCGCCAAGCTCAATCTTGAGATGAAAATCATCGACTGTGAGTTTACCTTCGACGGCACCAAAATCGTGTTCTATTTCAGCGCCCCTACCCGTGTGGATTTCAGAGAGCTTGTCAAAGATCTGGCAGGCGTGTTCCACTTACGCATCGAGCTTCGTCAGGTGGGAATCCGTGACGAAACGAGAATTTTGGGCGGAATTGCGCCCTGCGGCAGGGCATGTTGCTGTTCTTGCGGCTTGAGCGATTTCAAAAAGGTAACCATAAAAATGGCAAAAACGCAGGGGCTTTCCTTAAACCCCGGCAAAATCAGCGGCCTTTGCGGCAGACTGATGTGCTGTTTGGACTATGAAAACGACTATTACGCCGAAGTGGGCAAGCAAATGCCGAAGGTCGGCGCCGAGGTAATTTCTCCCGATGGCGCAGGCACGGTAGCTTCGGTGAATATGCTGAAATTAGAGGCGAAGATTAAAATTGAAACCAAGGAAGGCGGCTTAATTTATAAAGACTTCCCCGTTTCTTCGCTTGAATTCAGGCGTGCCGGTAAGCCGATCGGAGAAGAAAAAGAAGTTCTCGACCCTGCTTTAAGTTGTTTGGAGGAGTAAATTCCTGTTTTTTATATAAAAAAGCTGAAAAAATTTTTCCCAAAAGTATTTACTATTACAAAGAAATGTGCTATAATCAAGAAAGTAAATAAATGGAGGTATTCAATCATGTCTCATATCGTTACTGACGAATGTATCGCTTGCGGCGCTTGCGCTGATACTTGTCCCGTTGGTGCAATCGAAATCGGCGATAAAGCAGTTATCAATAAAGACGTTTGCGTTGACTGTGGCGCTTGCGCAGAATCCTGCCCCGTTGCTGCAATTCAACCGGAATAATTTTTAACGGGTATTAAAATTGAAGGCACGGTGGGGCAAAGCTCTGCCGTGTTTTTCGTTTTTTTGGAATAAAAAAAATTTTTTTTAGCATGATACATCTTTCTTCAGGTGAAGTTTTAGACGAACTTTTGATAGACAACTTTAAAATCGTGCAGAACGTAAACTTTTACCGTTTCACCTCCGATTCCGTGCTTCTGTCTAAATTTGCAAAAGCAAAAATGGGCGACGAGGTAGCGGATTTTTGCTCGGGCAGCGGTATCGTGGGACTGCATTTTTACGCCTTGAACCAAAAAACGGTCAAACGTGTTACTCTTTTTGAAATGCAACCCGAGCTGTACGATATGAGCTTGAAAACCATATCTCTCAACGGCTTAGAGGAAAAATTTTCCGCCGTCAACTGTAAGGTGCAGGAAATTCCCAAGGAATATACCGAAAAATTTTCGCTTATTCTTTGCAATCCGCCGTACGAAAAGGGTGGGTTTGAGAATAAAGATTATAAAAAAGCCGTCTGTCGAAAAGAGCTGTTTTTAACCCTTTCCGAGCTGGCGACAGCGGCAAGCCGCTGTCTTAAATTCGGCGGCAGGTTTGTCCTCTGTCACCGTGCCGACCGTCTTGCCGAGGTCGTCTATACCCTCCACGCTTACGGTATGGAGGTAAAGCGCATCCAGCCCGTTGCAGGCAGGCGTGAGGCAGAGCCGTATCTCGTACTCATCGAGGCGGTGAAGGGCGGAAAAGCGGGGGTAAAGCTCTTGCCTACGTGCATCAACGAGCCGCCCGTAAAAGAAATTAGACAAGGAGGAACACACCTACGGTCACTTTTGTAGCAACGCCCATCGGCAATTTAAAAGACGTCACGCTGCGTGCGTTGGATACGCTGCGGGAAGCGGACGTCATCTTTTGCGAGGATACCCGTCATACCTTAAAGCTGCTCAACGCATACGAAATTAAAAAACCGCTCGTTGCATGTCATAAGTTCAACGAAGAAGCGGCGGCGGAAAAAATTATCGCCCGTGCGCAGGCGGGTGAAAACGTGGTAATCGTGTCGGATGCGGGCATGCCCGTCATCTCCGACCCCGGCAACGTGGTATGCAAAGCCTTAAAACGCGCAAACGTAGCCTATACCGTCGTTCCCGGCGCAACGGCGTTTGCCTGTGCGTTGGTGCTTTCGGGCATGGACGCCGCAAAATTCACCTTCCTTGGATTTTTACCGAACAAAAAGGGCGAAAAACTGAAATTTCTGGAAAATTATAAAGCATTGGATACCACGTTGGTATTCCACAGCGCCCCGCAGGACGTAGACGCCGATATTTCCGCTTTATACGAAGCGTTCGGCAACCGTACCGCCTGCGCCGTGCGTGAAATTACCAAGATCCACGAAGAGAGCGTAACGTTTACCCTTGCCGACGGTCTTTCGGGCGAAAAGCGTGGGGAATACGTATTGTTGGTGGAGGGCGCTCCAAAGCAGGAAAACCCGTTAAACGGTTTGAGCGAAATCGAGCATATCCGTTATTATATGGAGCAGGGCTTGGACAAAAAAGATGCCTTAAAGCGTGCCGCCAAGGACAGGGGAGTTCCCAAGTCTATATTGTATAAATTTACCATAGAAGACGAATAAACAAACGAATACAAATATGCGAATTAGTTTATATCTTGGAGGTTTACATTGATGAAAAAGAATCACTTAAGAATCTTAGACGTTGACCCGTATCTTGCTCCTTACGAAAAGGATTTAATTCTTCGAATGGATAACTACGCTCGCAAGAAAGAGGATCTAATCGGAAAAAGAGGCAGATTATCGGCTTTTGCCAACGGTCATAATTATTTTGGTTTTCATAGGACCAGAGCCGGCTGGGTCTACAGAGAGTGGGCGCCTGCGGCAGAGGCGATGTACCTCACCGGTGATTTCAACGAATGGAACAGCCGAAGCCACGCTATGACGGCGCTGGACAACGGCGTATGGGAGATAGAGATAAAGGGCAAGGATACGCTAAAGCCCGGTCAAAAGATTCAGGCAATCGTCATCCATCACGGCAAAGAGCTTCGCCGTATTCCCACCTATGCTACCCGTGTGGTGCAAGACCCTGAAACAATCTTATGGTGCGCCGAGGTGGAGGACACGATGAAGCCGTACCCTTGGACGGATAAAGACTTCGTGCCGGACAAGACCCCGTTTATCTACGAGTGCCATATCGGTATGGCGCAGGAAAAATACGGCATCGGCACGTACGAGGAGTTTAAAAATAATACCCTTCCCCGCATCAAGGCGCTGGGCTACAACACCATTCAGATCATGGCGATTATGGAGCATCCTTACTACGGTTCGTTCGGGTATCAGGTATCCAACTTCTTTGCGGCGTCTTCAAAATACGGCAACAGCGAGGAGCTCAAATCGCTTATCAATACGGCGCATGAAATGGGTATTGCGGTACTCTTAGACGTGGTCCATTCGCACGCCGTTAATAACACGAACGAAGGATTAAACGAATTTGACGGCACCGTGTATCAGTTTTTCCACGAGGGCGAGAAGGGAAACCACAGCGCCTGGGGCACGAAGCTGTTCAACTACGGAAAGAACGAAGTTCTTCACTTCTTATTATCCAACTTAAAGTATTGGATGGAGGTATTCCACTTTGACGGTTTCCGCTTCGACGGCGTTACCTCCATGCTCTACCACGACCACGGGCTCGGCAGCGCGTTCTGTAGCTACGATATGTACTTCTCTATGAACACGGACACGGAGGCGGTTACCTATTTGCAGCTCGCCAACGAGTTAATCCATCAAATCAACCCCAACGCCATAACGGTAGCGGAAGATATGTCGAGTATGCCGGGTATGTGTATTCCTATCAAGGACGGCGGCATAGGCTTTGATTACAGATTGTCCATGGGCGTGCCGGATCTATGGATAAAGACCATAAAAGAGTGTAAGGATGAGGACTGGGATATGAATAAGCTCTGGTACGAGCTTACCATTCGCAGACCAATGGAGAAGAATATCGGCTACTGCGAGTCTCACGATCAGGCGCTCGTAGGCGACAAAACCATTATGTTCCGCCTATGCGACGCAGAAATGTATACCGCCATGAATAAGTTTGGCTCGAGTATCGTCGTAGACCGTGGCATCGCCCTCCATAAGATGCTCCGTTTGCTCACCGCCTCCTTGGCAGGCGAGGGGTATCTCAACTTCATGGGGAACGAGTTTGGTCACCCCGAATGGATAGATTTTCCGAGAGAAGGCAACGGTTGGAGCTATCACTACTGCCGCAGGCAGTGGAGTCTGGTTGACAACGACGCCCTGCGCTACGTAGAGCTAAACGACTTCGACAAAGCCATGGTACGGCTTTTAAAAGAAAACGAGCTGTTAAACCAAAAACCCGTAAACAGATGGATACATCAAGACGATAAGATTATTATCTATACTAAGGATGATTACGTATTCGCCTTTAACTTCCACCCCTACAAATCCTTCGATGGATACTTTATCCCGGTGGGCAAAGAGGGCGTCGGCAGATACCAGGTGGCGCTTTCCACGGACGACGGCGAGTTCGGCGGATTCAATCGTATAGACCCCAACGTGCAGTACGACGCCTATATTACCCCTGCCGATTGGGCTGGCTTTAATTGTTATCTTCCCTCCAGAAGCGCCGTGGTATTCAAGCGGATTGATAAGTAGCCGGATTGCTTGCGTAAAAAATAATTTCAAAATTTGAAAGGAGCGAGTCTATCGCTCCTTTTTTCATATATAAAAATAACTGCGAGTGAAAACCCACAGTTGTCAAAATACATCGACTATATTGTTAGGGGATAGTGTTAAAATAAAAGCAATTGCCCCGCTTCCAATCGGAAACGAGGCAATCACAATATGATAAGGGGGAAAATGATGAGCTATTTCATCGGTAAATCAGCGCCAACTGATTTACATGCTTATTATAATACTCTTGACGAACAAGGTA
>JAFTRD010000123.1 GCA_017462425.1 Clostridia bacterium
AATAAAAGAGCCAAAAATGCCGATCTTTTGGGCAACGTGAACAGCGTATTCTTTTCCCCGGGCGAGCTGCGGCTCATTCAGGACGGACCGGACGAGCGCAGACGGTTTTTAAATCTCTCCATCTCTCAGCTGTCCAAGGGGTACTATACGGCGCTGTTGCGCTATAATAAAATTTTGGAACAGCGCAATACGTTACTGAAAAACCGTGACACCGAGCTGGTACTCGAAACTCTGCCCGTCTGGGACGAACAGCTCTGTCTTTACGCCGCAAGAATTATTGAATCCCGTAAAAATTACGTAGAGCTTCTATCCCCCTTGGCGGCGGAGTCGCACGCATACCTCACCGACGGCAAGGAAACGCTCAGCGTGGGGCTGGATCGGGCGTATCAGGGCGGTGAAGAGGAAATTGCAAAGCGCTTGAAACGGGAAATGGAAAACGCCTACGAAAAAGACCTACGCCTTGGGTTTACCACCGTCGGACCGCATCGGGACGATTTAAAAATTTTCATTGACGAAAAAGAGGCAAAGGGCTACGCCTCGCAGGGGCAGGCACGCACGGCGGCGCTTTCTCTAAAACTTGCGGAGCTGGAAATTTTCAAGACGCGCGCAGGGGAATATCCCGTGCTTATTTTAGACGACGTCATGAGCGAGCTCGATTTGCCCAGAAGAAAAAAACTGGTAGCGAAATTGCAGGGAATTCAGACTCTCATCACCTGTACGCACGCCGAACGGGTATTATACGGCAAGGATTGCAACAAAATAAAGATATCCGGAGGAAAAATTATTCGATGAGAGCAGATTTGCACGTCCATTCCGTCTATTCGGACGGAAGCTATACCCCCGAAGCGCTGGCGGCGCTTGCCAAGGGGAAGGGCGTAGAACTGATTTCCGTTACCGACCACGATAACTTTGCGGGGGATGTGAGAAAACGCAAGGCGTTTGAATCCGTGGGCATACGCTACGTAACCGGCGTGGAGATTTCCGCTTACGAAAACAAGACCAAGGTACACGTCACGGGTTACGGCTACGACGCTACCTCTCCACTCTGCCTTGCTTATCAGAAAGAACGCATTGCTCTTGCCGACGAACGGCTTTTCGACGTTTTAAATCGGCTTAAAAAATATAAGAACATCTCTTTGTCCGAGCAATCGGTCCGCGCGGAGCTGAAGGAGGAGAATATTCCCGTCCACACCATGCACGTGGTGCTGGCGCTTTTAAAGGCGGGGTATTTTTCGAGCGTGAAAGAGGCGTTTCACGAGTGCTTTATGCCCCACCTGCCTACCTATTCCTACGTGGGTCGTCCCACGCCTGCGCAGGCGATTGAGATGATTCATTCCTTGGGCGGCGTTGCCTGCGTAGCCCACCCCGGACGTATTTCTCTGCCCTTTGAAGAACGTGAAAAGCTGCTCTTTTCTTTGAAAGAGCTTGGGATAGACGGTATAGAATGTGTGTATTCCACCCATACTCAAGAGCAAACGGAGTACTTTAAAGGTCTGACGGAAAAATGGAATCTGTTAAAAACCGGCGGTAGCGATTTTCATAACGACTTCGGTAAAAGGGTAATCGGATTACCCCTCTTTGAGCCCGACCAAAGGCTTTTAGAGGCGGTACATGTCCGAGAAGAACGGGGAAAACGGTAGGACAGGGAAAACGGAAAAAACAGAAAAAAACGGGGGGAACGGGAGAACGGGGAGAATGAACAAACGGCGGATGATTTTAAAAATAAAGACGACGGCGCTCGCAATGCTTGCGGGCGTCTTTTTATTTTTAGTCTGTCTTAATTTTCCTCATTTTACGGTAATTGCCTGTTGCGCCCAAACGCCCTATCCCTATTATCTTACAAAAACGCCGCAAAAAGACCTGCTTTTAAGCCGTTTTACCACGTATTTCGACGGGGAGAACGCTCCCCGTGCGCATAATATCCGCCTTGCGTGCCGTCAGCTCGACGGTTGTAAAATAGATGCGAAAGCAGAATTTTCTTTCAATAGAACGGTGGGGGAACGCACCAAGGAACGTGGGTTTATGGACGCCGCCGTCATCTTCGAGGGGCAGTTCGTCCCCGGCGTCGGGGGCGGGGTGTGTCAGGTAAGCACCACCCTCTACAATGCGGCGCTTCTTTCGGGCATGGTGGTCACCGAGGTCCGTTCTCATTCCCTGCAGGTGGGCTACGTTGCGCCCTCGTTGGACGCCATGGTTTCCTCGTCGAGCGACATGAAATTTATCAACGGCAACGCCACGCCCGTCGTTATCCGTATGCGAACGGACGAAAACAGCGTTACGGCGGAAATTTACGGCAGGAGCACGGGGTATTGCTATCAGACGGAGAGCGTGGTGTTGTGCCATCTTCCGCCTCCTCCGCCCGAAATCAGAGAGGGTCGGGAGGACTGCGTTTTACGCTCGCCCAAAGACGGGTTAAAAAGCGAAAGCTACCTCGTTTGTTACCGCCGTGGAAAGCGGTTGAAGAGCGTGCGTCTGCGCAGGGACACCTACGCTTTTATCCAAGGAATTGAGCAAAAGAAACCAAAGGAGCCGCAAGATTCGTCGAAGGAGGTCGAAAGCCCGGAAGGACGCTGTTAATTCGTTTGGGAAAATTATGCAAAATCATTGAAATTTTTTTTCAAAGATGGTATAATAAAAAAAATATATTATTTTTTTGAAAGACTTTCCGGGTCCACCAAGAAAAAAAGAGAGGCTCACAGTATGCTGAAAATCGTCATTGACGCCATGGGCGGCGACAACGCTCCCCTGGAAATCGTAAAGGGCGCAGTACAGTCCTTGAAAAAGAGCGATAAGTTTTCCCTTGTTTTAACGGGCGACGAAAATAAAATCAACGCCGAGCTCAAAAAATACAAATACGACGCTTCCCGTGTGGAAATCATACATTGTACGGACGTTATCGATAATAACGACGTTCCCACCAAGGCAATCCGCACCAAGACGGACAGCTCTTTGGCGGTTGCCTTTGACCGCTTGAAAAAAGACCCCGAAGCCGGTGCGCTGATTACGGCAGGCTCCACGGGCGCAACGCTGGCAGGGGGTATTTTTATGGTCGGCAGAATCAAGGGCATTTCCCGTCCTGCGCTCTGCCCCGCTCTCCCCAACGTAAACGGCAAGCAAACCCTTTTATGCGACTGCGGCGCTAATATCGACTGCAAGCCCATTAATTTTGCGCATTTTGCCATCATGGCGTCGGCGTACGCAAAAGCGGCGTTCGGCGTGGAAAGACCCCAGGTCGGGCTTTTGAATAACGGCGCAGAGGAGCATAAGGGGGATGAGGCGCATAGAACGGCGTATCAGATTCTCTCGAAAATGGACTGTATCAATTTTGCGGGGAACGTGGAAGGGCGTGATATTATGTACGGCGACTACGACGTAGTGGTATCCGACGGCTTCAGCGGCAACGTGGCGCTCAAGGCCATAGAGGGCTGCGGCAAAACCGTTTCCAGCGTTTTAAAACAGGCGGCGTTTAAAAACGTATTCACCACCCTCGGCACGCTGTGCGCCTGGGGCACTATCGGCAAGCTCAAATCCATGCTCGACTATCATAAATACGGCGGTTCGGTATTCCTGGGCTTAAAGAAAATCGTCGTCAAGTCCCACGGCTCGTCCAAAGCCAAGAGCATTTGTGCTTCCGTTTTAAAGGCGGTGGACGCATACGATAACAATTTAACCAACCACATTGAGGAGATGCTTTCTACGGTTGATTTACAGTCGATAGAGGCGGCGTGCAGGACGGAAAATGAGCAGTAATTCTTATCTCGATCAAGCGGAAATCAAGCAAATAGAACAAATTATCGGTTATTCCTTTGAGGATAAAGAGCTGTTGCGCCAATGCTTTACGCTCGCCTCGGCATCCGAGCATAACAACGAGCGACTGGAATTTTTGGGCGATTCGGTCATCCAGCTGTGCGTGTCCGAAATTTTATACCGTCGGTTGAACCGAGACGAGGGGGACATGACCGAGCTGAGAAAAAAATTCGTGGCAAACGAGGTCATGCGTCCCACGGTAGAGGGGCTGGGGCTGGATAAATACCTCCGTTACGCAGGCAAGAAGGAAAACCTCGGAAAAAAGCCCATTGCAAGTTTATTTGAAGCGCTTACGGCAGGGATATATCTGGACGGCGGCATGCCTGCGGCGAAGAAGTTTATCGTTGAAAAACTGGTAAAAACCCAAGCGGAAAAACTGCTTGAGGATAAAAAATCAAAACAAAGCAATCATAAAGGCGCCTTGCAGGAATATTTACAGGGTATGGGTATGCCGCTTGCGCGGTACGGCGCAGCGGAAAAGAAGGGGGCAGACCACAATCCTACCTTCTACGTCTCCGTATCCGCCCAAGGTCATACGGCAACGGGCGAGGGCGGCAGCAAGACCGCAGCCGAGCAGGCAGCGGCAAAAAAACTACTTGAAATGTTAAGGAACGGGTAAAATACTTTGAATTTAAAAGAAATGCAGCTTGTCGGTTTCAAATCGTTTGCCGACAAAACCACAATTCCATTCCAGGACGGCGTAACGTGTATCGTAGGTCCGAACGGTTGCGGCAAATCCAACGTAGCCGATGCAGTGCGTTGGGTTCTCGGCGAGCAGTCGGCAAAGACCCTGCGTGGCGGCAGCATGCAGGACGTTATCTTCAACGGCACGCAAAAGCGCCGTTCGCTCTCTTTTTGCGAGGTAACGCTCACGTTCGATAATTCCTCAAAGCTCTTCGATATCGACTACGGCGAAGTGGCAATGACCCGACGCTTATACCGCAGCGGCGAGAGCGAATACCTCTTAAACCGCCAGAACTGCCGATTAAAAGACATCACCGCTCTTTTGCACGGCGTTGGCATCGGTAAAGAGGGCTACTCCATTATCGGTCAGGGTAAGGTGGCGCAAATTATGAACTCCAAGCCCGAGGACAGGCGTGCCATCTTCGAGGAAGCCACGGGCATCATGATTCAGAAAAAGCGCAAGGAGGAGGTAGAGCGTAAGCTCGCCGCTTCCGAGGACAACCTCGCCGTCTATAAACAGCGTATGGCGGAGGCAGAACGTCAGCTTGCGCCCCTTTCCCGTCAGGCGGAAACGGCGGCAAAATACAACGAGTACGCAGGCGAGCTGAAATATCACGAGGTAAACGCCTACATATTCCGCCGGGAAAACGCCGAAACCGAAAAGAGCAAATATACCAACGAAATGGACAGGCTCAGTCGTGAAATAGAGCGCTTTAACGGTGAAATTTCCTCTATTCTTTCCGAACGGGAACGTAACCGTGCCGAGCTGGAGGCGGCGGATATACGCCTTTCCGAGCTGAACACTCAGCTTTTAAAATACACCGTCGGCAACACCGAAAAGAGCGGTAACGCCAAGCTTTATAAAGAAAAGGCAAACGCCTTCCGTGAAAAGCTACAGTTAAGCCAAGAGGATATCCTCTCCTGCGAAAAGCGTATCGGAGAAATAGAGCGTTTGGTCGTAGAATGTGACAAGCGTATTGCCGAAAAACAGACGAAACTTAAAGAACTTCAAGCCAAAAGCGATGCGCTGTTCAATACCGTCAGCGAGCTGGACAAGCAAATTGCGGTATTTGAACAGGACTTCATGCAGGACAGAGTACGGGAGCTTTCCTCTCTGGAAAATCTGTCGCAGTTAAAGGAAAACATGGGTAGCCTTACCGCCCGTAAGGACGCCGTTGCCGAGCGTATGGACGAAGTGCGTGCGGCAATCGAGAAAGAAGAAAAGCGCCGTGACGGACTCAAGGAAGAGCTTGCCCTGTGTGCGGAAAAGCAGAAAAAGCTTACCGCTCTCACCGCCTCGGCGGATTCCGTGCTCGGTGCGCAAAGCGCCGTCATTCGTGACGCGCAGGAAAAATGCGACAGAATCAACGCCGACGTCTACGCCTGCAACGCACGCATAGAGAGCGTAAACAACTCTCTGGACTTATACGTGGGATTAAAAAACCGTTTTGAAGGGTATAAAGATTCCGTTCGCCGTCTTTTATACGCAGCAAAAACCAATCCCGAAGTCAATAAACGCATCCGTGGCATGATTGCCGACATCGTATCCTGCGAAAGCAAGTACGAGCTTGCCATTGAAACGCTGTTCGGCGGCGCTATGCAGAACATCGTAACCGCCACCAGCGAGCACGCCAAAGACTTAATTCAGTTTTTAAAACGCAATAATATCGGCGTAGTAACCTTCTTACCCGTCGATTCCATGCGCCCCAAATACAATAACCGTGATATAGAGCGTGCGCTCAGCGAAGTAGGCGCTTTGGGCTTAGCCGATCAGATTGTAAAATACGACGAGTATTATGCCCCCGTTATCCGCAATCTTTTAGGCAATACGCTGGTTTGCGACAACAACGATAACGCCGTAAAAATTGCCAGAAAGTACGGTCATTCTTTCAAAATCGTAACGCTGGAGGGGGACGTCATTGCCACCAGCGGCGCCATGACGGGCGGTTCGAGAAAGAAGGATGCGGGCAATCTTTTGCAGAACGAGCGTATGATCAAGCAGTGCGAAGAGGAAATAGAAGAAAAGAAGAGAGAGCTTTCCCGTCTGCGTTCTCTTTTGTCGCAAACGGCAACCGAGCGTACGGAGGCGGAGAACAAATTAGAAGAACTGCGCATTTCCTTCCAGTCTGCCGCAACCGAGCTTGCCACCGTCAAACAGCAGGAGGCGTCGTTGCAGCAGCTGTTCGGCGAGGTAGAGGGCAACATCACCTTATACCACGGCGCAGTGAACGAGCTCAAGCAAAAGGAAAACTCCTTAACCAGCGAAGCGCAGGCCTCCTCCGAAAGCGAAAAGGTTCTCGCCAAAATCCGCAGCGAGGCGGACGAGGAACGGGATAAAAAGCAAAAGGAAAGCGATGCGCTCAAAGCCGAACGCAAAGCGCTTTACGAGCAGTACGCTTCGTTACAGGTGGAAAGCGTTGCCTTAAACGGCGCCGTAGAGGGCGAACGTCAGAACGTTACCCGTTTAAAGAGCGAAAGAGAGGAGATGCTTCGGGCAATCGAGACCAATAAACGTAACTGCGAGCAGTTCCAGACGGAAATTATCCGTTGGGAGCGTGAAGCGGAGCTGCAAGCGCTCACCAAGGAAGAGCAGGAAACGGTTGCCTCCCTGCGTGCGGCAATCGCTGCGGCGGGCGAAGAGAAACAGAAAATCAACTCCCGTCAATTACAGCTCGAAACCTCACAGGGCGGCTTGCAGGAAAAAATAAACCTCGCCACCACCCGTCGGGGTAAATGCGAAGTGGAGGTAGGCAGAATTGAAACCAACCTCGAAAACCTGCGCCAGCGCATTGAAGAGGCGTACGCCATGTCCTACGAGGACTGTCTGCCTTTACGTGACGCAGAATACGACGTTACCGTATCCGCAAACGAAATTTCCTCGTTAAAGCGTAAAATCACCAACTTAGGCCCGATCAATGCCAATGCGTTGGAGGACTATGAAAACCGGAAAGTACTTTACGAAGAAATGTTAACGCAGCGTGACGACTTGGAAAAGGCAATAGCCGACGCTGCGCAGATGCTGGACGAAATTAAAACCAGCATGCGTGAACGCTTTGACGAGGGCTTTAACGCCATCAACGAAAACTTTACGTATATCTTCAAAGAGCTGTTCGGCGGCGGTAAGGCAGAGCTGCAACTGGATTATACCAACTGCGAAGACCCTTTGGACGCAGGCGTGGAAATCAACGCCTGTCCGCCCGGCAAAAAACTCACCAAAATTTCCCTGCTTTCGGGCGGCGAGCAGGCGCTTACGGCAATCGCAATTTTGTTCGCAATTTTAAAGAGCAATCCCATGCCCTTCTGTATTCTCGACGAAATTGAAGCGGCGCTCGACGAGGCAAACGTAGACCGTTTTGCCAGATACCTCAAAAAATTCTCCAAGGAAACGCAGTTCATCGTCATTACCCACAGAAAGCCTACCATGAACCGGGCAGACTCTCTCTTCGGCGTTACCATGGAAGAAAAGGGCGTTTCCAAAATCGTATCGGTAAAGCTCTCCGAAGTGGAATCCCGTCTGGGTGGGGATACAATACAATAAAAACCGCTAACGTATCAACGTTTTTAAAACGAAATTCAGTAAAAGGAGCAACATAAGTGGGATTATTCGGCAATTTATTTGCAGCGCTTAAAAAGACCAAAGACAACGTGGCAACCAAGCTCAGACTTCTCTTTTCCAAGAATAAACTGGGCGACGAGTTTTACGACGAGCTCGAAGAAATTTTAATCGGCGCCGACGTTTCCGTCACCATGGCGGAAGAGGTGGTGGAACAGGTAAAAGAAGAGGCTATTGCCGGTAAAATCAAGGACGGAAATTACGTTACCGACCTATTAAAGGATATTATTCAGGATATTTTGGACGAAGCGCCTACGCCTGAAATTACCTATCCTTGCGTCATTATGCTGGTAGGCGTGAACGGTGTGGGAAAAACCACCACCATCGGCAAGCTTGCGCATTATTTTATCCGTCAGAAAAAGACCGTTACTTTGGCGGCGGCAGATACTTTCCGCGCGGCGGCAAGCGACCAGCTCTCCGTCTGGGCAGACAGGGCAAAGGTACGTATCGTCAAGCACGAGGAGGGCAGCGACCCCTCCGCCGTGGTATTCGACGCCGTGTCCTCCGCCAAGGCGAAAAAGACGGACGTGGTCATCGTGGATACGGCGGGTAGACTGCACGTGAAGGACAATCTGATGAACGAGCTGAAAAAGATGCACCGTGTGGTAGAGCGTGAATATCCCGAGGCGGCGTTCTATAAGCTGTTGGTTCTGGACGCTACCACGGGTCAGAACGCCGTATCGCAGGCACGAGCGTTCAACGATGCGGTGGATTTAGACGGCATCGTATTGACGAAATTAGACGGCACGGCAAAGGGCGGCTTCGTCGTATCGTTATGCGGCGAATTGCACGTTCCCGTTATGTTTGCGGGCACGGGCGAGAAGATGGAGGATATCGCCGTATTCAACTCCGAAGAATTTGTCGAAGCTATTTTATAATTAGGGATATAATAATAAGAAGAAAGGGGCAAGGCTTTATCTTGATAGTCTTGCCTCTTTTTCTACGCTTTCGGCGTATAAATCCTCTCGGGAAAGGAAAAGATAAGGTATACCAAAATTCGGGAGGATTAAAAATTTATGGCACAAGAAAAAAAGAAGTCCTACACTCCGTTGATTGTAACCATGGTAATCGTTTTAGTCTTGGCAATTGCGCTATCCGTTGCCGCAACCTTACTCAAAACCATGGCTAACACTTATCTTGGGAAGGGCAAGCCCTCCATCGTAACGATCGAGGGTAGTGAAAACTGGGATACGAATTACTATTCCCCTACTTATGAAAAAGATAAGGCGGCGTCCGTGGCAAACGGCGAAGCCGTCACCAAAAAACTTTGCGACGAGGGCTTCGTTTTGCTGAAAAACCAAGACGGCGCATTGCCCCTCAACGCATCTTCCACCGGGGTCAGCTTAATCGGCAGGGGCGCGGTGGACCCGTTGTACGGCGGTTCTGGCTCGGGTAACGTGGATATCAGTAAAGCGGCAAATCCCTATAAGGGTATTCAGCAAGCCGGCTTTACGATGGACGACGAATCCTATAATTATTTCAACGGACAGAAAGGGAATTACAACCGTTGCAGTATCGTAATGGACGATTATAACGCTTCGCAGTGGCTCATCGGCGAGGTGGCGTATAACGACACTACGGGCGCAGACAAGCCTTTTACCGTAACGTCGGGCAAC
>JAFTRD010000124.1 GCA_017462425.1 Clostridia bacterium
AAGCCAACGAAAATTTAGGCGCATTGCTCGTGGGATTAGACGTAGTTATTTTGGTCGGCGATACCTTGGTCGGAGCGGTAAAGTCGGGGTATTTATCTGCCGGCGGCGACAAGGAGCGTTTACAAGTCGTACCCACCCTACGGCAAGCGCAGGCGCTGTTAGCCGAAACCGTGCAATCGGGGGATACCGTACTCTTTTTAAACGACCTACCCGACGTATATTGATTTTTTAAAACACCAAAGCAGAACGAAAGCCAAAAAATTTTGTTTTGCAGAGGTGTTTTTTTCATGAAAAAAAATAAAGATCAGCAGCAAAAGACCGTGGCGGTCCTCTTCGGCGGACCGTCGTTCGAGCACGAAATTTCCATTCTTACGGGGGTGTTCGTGCTCAATATTTTAAAACGCAGCAATTATAATCTCTTACCCGTATACGTAGGAACGGACGGTGATTTTTATACCTCGTCCGATATGTACGACGTTAAAAATTTTACGGGGGAGAGGAAAAAAGAGTTCATTAAAATTCTATTCGGCCATAACGCCGTGTACCGCTACGGCAAACGCCTGAAATTGTTAAGCGAGGTCGATTGCGCCTTTAACTGTTGCCACGGCGGTTGGGGCGAGGGCGGCGGCGTTTCGGCGCTCATGCTCTCGTACGGGATTCCGCTGGTTGCGCCCGATACGGCGCTCTCGGGCGTGTTCATGGATAAACTGCTCTCCAAAGCGCTCGTTTCGGGCATGGGTATACCCTCCGTGCGGTATACGGCGATAGAGGAAAGGGCTTTTTTAAACGATACGGAGGGGCAGCTTCAGCGTATAGAAAAGCAAATGGGCTATCCCGTCATCGTCAAGCCTGCGCATCTTGGCTCGAGTATCGGCGTGGGCGTGGCGAAAAACAAAGAGGAATTATTGCAAGCCGTTCAAACGGCGTTCGCCTTCGATTACAGTCTTTTAATCGAAGAATATCTACCCGATAAGCGTGATATCAACTGCGCCGCTTACGCCGTAGACGGAGAGATTTTTGTTTCCGAGTGCGAAGAACCTCTCTCCGCAGAGCATATTTTCTCCTTCCGTGAAAAATACCTTGCAGACGGAAAAACCCGTCGACGGAACTTCCCTGCGGATATTCCGACAGAAAGCGAAAAGGAGATAAAGAGCATTACCCGAAGAATCTACGAAGAGCTGCGTTTTACGGGCATGGTGCGTGCCGATTTTTTACTCAGCGAAGGCAAGGTGTACTTCAACGAAATGAACACCGTACCCGGCTCGCTCGCCTATTATCTGTTTACGGAAAAGTTTTTTGAGGCGAGAAAGCTGTTCTGTTCTTTGATAGAGGATGCAATGAAAACGGCTACCCGTAGGCAAAAAAACCTGACTCTTACGGGGATTCTTCAAGAGGTGAAATTCGTCGGCGGAAAGAGGCGTGGCAAGTAATAGAATTTTTTATCGGTAAACGCTTGTAAAATACTCCCGTTTTTGTTATAATAGACAAGGAAAAAATTTAAAATCCGGGAGAAGGCTATTATGCAAAAAATTCAAATGACCACCCCCATCGTGGAGATGGACGGCGACGAAATGACCAGAGTTTTATGGCAGTGGATTAAAGATATTTTAATTCTGCCCTACGTCGATTTAAAGACCGAGTATTACGATTTAGGTTTGCCCAACCGTGATCAGACGGACGATCAGGTAACCGTTGATTCCGCCGAAGCGAATAAAAAATACGGCGTAGCGGTAAAGTGCGCCACCATCACCCCCAACGCACAGCGTGTGTAGGAATACAAGCTCAAAAAGATGTGGAAGAGCCCCAACGGTACCATTCGCCGTATTTTGGACGGCACGGTATTCCGCGCGCCCATTCTCTGTAAGGGTATCACGCCCTACGTACCCGGCTGGAAAAAGCCCATCACGCTCGCCCGTCACGCTTACGGCGATATCTATAACTCCGTGGAAGAGCGGGTTGCCGAGGGCGAACAGGCGTATATCGTGGTAACCGACAAAGACGGAAAAGAGCTCCGCCGTCAGATGATTCACGACTTTAAAAAGGGCGCAGGCATCGTACAGGGCGTGCACAACGTAGACGCATCCATCACCAGCTTTGCCCGTTCCTGTTTCAATTATGCCTTAGAACAGAAACTTTCCATGTATTTTGCGGCGAAGGATACCATTTCCAAGACCTACGACCACCGCTTTAAGGACATCTTCAACGATTTATACGAGGCGGAATACAAGGAAAAATTCGAGGCGGCGGGTATCTGGTTCATGTATACGCTCATTGACGACGTGGTAGCCCGTGTGGTAAGAAGCGAGGGCGGTATTTTATGGGCTTGCAAGAACTACGACGGCGACGTTATGAGCGATATGGTAGCCACCGCTTACGGCTCTTTGGGCATGATGAGCTCGGTGCTCGTTTCCCCCGACGGCAACTACGAATACGAGGCGGCGCACGGCACCGTTACCCGTCATTACTATAAATACTTAAAGGGCGAAACGACGTCCACCAACTCCGTAGCCACCATCTTTGCCTGGACGGGCGCTTTGAAAAAGAGAGGGGAGCTGGATAAAAACGCCGAGCTGCAGGCGTTTGCGGAAAGATTGGAAAAGGCAACCGTGGAAACCATTGAATCGGGCGAAATGACCGGCGATCTTATCCCGCTTTTCCACCGTGAGGGCGTAACCCCCGTCAAGCTCGAATCCAAAGAGTTTTTATACGCAATCGCAAAGAGATTATAAATTTTTTTCTGCAAAGTATTGCAAAAAGCCGTTAGAAATTTTATAATAGTTTACACAGAGCAATCTGAAATTTATTAATAAGGAAAACACTATGAAGAATTTACGCAAAATCATACTCGTTTTTGTCAGTTGTCTTTTGGCGCTCGTGATGCTTTGCGGATGCAGTATTCTCCCGACGCCCGAACAGCCCGGTCCCGAACAGCCCGGGCCCGAACAACCCGGACCCGAACAACCCGGACCTGAAGAGCCCGGACCCGAACAGCCCGGCGGCGATGAGGGAGAAGACTCTCGTGCAGAGGCGTATTCCTACCGCCCGCAGATTACGGAAGAGATGCCCGCCGTCCGCATCAACACGGATGACGGAAGCAATGATTTTGCTACGAAGTATAACAAAAGCACGAAGGACCAAATCGAGTACGTAGATGCGACGATTGTCGTAGACAACTGCGAAGAGGAATACGAGCTGGAATATGCCGCACAGGTAAAAGCACGTGGCAACGGTTCGCTCAACTATTCCAAGAAAGCCATTCGCATTAAGTTTGATAAAAAGCAGAATATGCTTGGGCTCAATAACGGTACGAAGTTTAAGAACTGGGTGCTCCTTGCCGAATGGAACGACCTCTCTATGAGCAATAATACGACGGCGTTCTACCTCGGGAACACCATTCTCGGCTCGGACGGGTACTATTCAAGCGACTACCGCAACGTTGAGGTCTATATCAACGGTAGTTATTGGGGCGTGTATCTGCTCGTTGAACAGCAGGAAGCAAAGGGTGACGACGGCAGGACGAGCGTGCCTGAAGTTGAAGACGATTACACGGGTACCGATATCGGCTACTTCTTTGAATACGACTCCTATGCCAGAGAAGAGGGCGACGACGGCGATCCCATCTTTGAGGTTAACTACAACAACAAAGCGGCTCTGACAAAACACGACGGAAGCAGTTATAGATTCAACGGCGGATTTATCCAGGGCACGCAGACAACTTACACCGTAAAGAGCGATATTTACGCCGACTCCCAGCTGAATTTCCTCCAATCCTACGTAAACAATGCCTATAATATTGCGTACAAGGCTGTATACAATAAAGATTACAATAAGTTCAACGACGATTACACGGGCACGGTTAAAACGACGGGAACGACGCAGGAAATCGTCTCCGCCGTCATCGACGTGCAGTCGCTCGTGGACATGTATATTCTTCAGGAGATCGCCTGCGACTCCGATATCTCGTGGTCAAGCTTCTTTATCTCCCTCGATATGACCGAAAACGGCAGCAAAAAGCTCGTTTTCGAGGCGCCTTGGGACTTTGACCTTGCATTCGGAATCCGCAAGGGCTACGAACAGAAAAATCCTACGAAGCTGTATGCCGCAAACTGCAATAACCCTTGGCTCATTCTTCTCATTAAGGAGGATTGGTTCCAGGATATGATTAAAGAGAAGTGGGCAGAGCTGATTGAGTACAACGTGCTTACGACGGCAATCTCGCTCGTTGAAGAGCAGAAAACGACG